>JAJFLF010000238.1 GCA_021772845.1 Mariprofundus sp. | reverse complement strand
GCCAAGGATGAGCCAGGTCTGCAGTACAAACAAGCCTATACGCGTGGATCACTTACAGGTGCTTACCAGATGTTTGATATGGTGGCGCTCATTGTGCAAGCACAGGGGGGCAACTCACCCTACCGCAGTATGCTTTCACCTCTGGATCATCCACCATTTCTTATCTCGTTCGGTCTGCGTGGAAACACCTCATACGGTTGGGGTTGGAATCTGGCTTTTGTTGAAAATATTACCCAGGTCACTACGCAAGATGTATCTATTGCTGCCGGCATTAACTGGCACTTCAATTAACTTCAGATTTCAATACGCAGATGATTGCCCGCGTTAAGATAATGACTGACTGGCAATATGGAGTGGCTATCATTGCTGCTCCTGTGCTGTGGGCTTTATTGTTCTGGATAGAATCGCCGCAGCCTTCATTTCGCTGGATTGAAGCAGCACCATGGTTATTTTTATCGCTGGTGTTTGTCCAACCGGTGTTGGAAGAGTTCCTGTTTCGTGGCTGGTTACAGGGTTGGTTTATAGAGAAAGAGTGGGGCAGTCATAGACTTCTTCAGATCAGCTCGGCAAACGTTTTGACCAGTGTCGTGTTTGTTGTGATGCACCTTTTTTATCATGCGCCGTTGATGGCGCTTCTGGTGTTCGTTCCTTCGCTTGTTTTTGGTTATTTCAGAGACCGTTATGATGGCTGGTTGATTCCCTGCATCCTGTTGCACTGTTTTTATAATCTCGGTTATTTCTATTTGTATGCGCCGCTATTATCGCCAACATAAGATGCTGCTAACTGGTAAATACCTTGAGCTAGTTTCGCTGCAGGAGAAGTTGTTACACATGCCCCAAACGCATGGCAAAATCCTCTTGAAAAACGGCGTTGGGTAAGGCCGTTTCATAGTCAATGAGGTCGGCTTCAACAAGCTGCTGCAGATGTTGATCAAAGCTTTGAGAGCCGTATAGGTTGTGCCCCTCTTCCATGGCGCGCGGAATATCACCCCATTGCGATGGATCTAAAATAAAATGTCTTATCACTGAATTTTTGATCATGATCTCTTGTGCAACGATACGTTTTTTGCCCGATTTCATGGGAATCAGTTTTTGCACCACAATTGCCCGTAAATTTTCAGATAGTCGCTCGCGAAGACCAGATTGCTCATCAAGTCCAAATGAGGCCATGATGCGCTGCATGGTACCCACAGCAGTGGTTGCGTGTACCGTTGCCAATACGAGGTGTCCTGTTTCAGATGCTTCGAGTGCAAGTTGAATCTCTTCACGCCCGCGAGCTTCGCCGGCAACAATAATATCCGGTGTTTCGCGCAGGGCATCAATTAGTCCCTGTCTGTAGCTGGCTACATCGGTGCCAATTTCACGCTGGCTTACAGTACCTTTATGTTTAGTGCTGTAGCGGAACTCAATAGGGTCTTCAAGGGTCACAGCATGTACCGGGCGCTGCTGTATCATGTGATTCAACATGGCGGCTTGCGTAGTACTTTTGCCGCTTCCTGCAGCACCGGCCATGAGAATAATGCCATTGCGATACTGCGTGATCTGTTCAAAAACAGAGGGTAGGCGAAGCTGTTCGAAATTGGGCACATGTTGCGGAATCAGGCGTGCTACGATACCAAAATCATTATTGGTGCGCAGTACATGAACACGGAAATGACAGGTGTTTTCCAACGTGTAATGAAAATCGAGATTATTGATCTGTTCAATATTGGTTTTCGCAGCATGGTGGCGAATCAGATGCTGGATCATGCTAATGGTTTCAGCGCGATCCGGAGCGCTTACTTTATCTTGTGGAACGGTAATGATATCACCAGTGATACGCATACGAATGCGATCACCCGTACGTACAATCAGATCTGAGGCACCATTCTTATTGGCTATCTGAAGCAGATCATCGATGAGGTGACGTGTTTGCGGCATCTGTTAGTGACCCGCTCTGATGAGGCATAACTGCATTAAATTTTTAATTCAGGAGCATCAACGCCACTGGAGAGTTGATCCATATTATTGAGGTCACCGCCGGAATCTTTGAGGTTCACCATCTTGATCTGAAGTCGGAGATTGTTGACTGAATCGGCATGTCGCAGAGCTTCATCTTCGGTGATAATACCTTGCATCCATAACTCTTGCAGGGATTGGTCAAATGTCTGCATGCCGTAGTTTTTACCTGCGGCCATAGATTCTTTAATCTCAGAGATAGCCCATTTACCAATCAGATCAGAAATACGTGGAGTATTGATGAGGATTTCGATCGCAGGCATGCGTGCTTCATCCGGTGTTTTAACCAGCCGCTGTGACAGTAGCGCTTTCAGGTTCATCGCCAGATTCAGACATACTTGCGGATGCATCTCTTCAGGGAAGAAGTTGATAATGCGTTCGAGCGCCTGATTGGAATTGTTAGCATGCAGGGTGGCCAGACAGAGGTGACCTGTTTCAGCGAATTCAAGCGCGTGTTCCATGGTTTCGCGATCACGAATCTCACCAATGAGAATGACATCGGGTGCCTGTCTGAGTGTGTTTTTTTAAAGCAGCCTGATATTCCAATGTGTCCGTTCCAACTTCGCGCTGGGTGATTACACATTTTTTGTGTTCATGGATGAATTCAATGGGATCTTCGATCGAAATAATATGACCAGCCTGATGCCTGTTACGCCAGTCAATCATGGCCGCTAATGAGGTGGATTTACCACTGCCTGTAGCACCAACCATGAGTACCAGTCCTCTGGATTCCATGGAAATGTCCTGGAATATTTCCGGTAAAGAGAGACCTTCCAAGGTTGGTATTTCAAGATTCACTTTACGAATGACCATGCCAATATGGCCGCGCTGACGAAACACGTTGACGCGAAAACGGCCGACATCATCAAATGATAAAGCCAGATTCATCTCATAATCAGCAGCAAAAGCGGCTTTTTGACGTTCATTCATCGTTGCATTCGCTAGCCGTTCACATTGAGATGCTGTCAGTGGCTCCTGCTTTAAAGTGCGCACCTGGCCATTAATGCGATATGAGGGAGGCATGCCAACCGTGATATAAAGGTCTGATGCATCCTGTTTTTCCATGACTAGCAACAGTTGTTTGATGGATTGATTTTGTGGTTCTGTGCTATTCATGTGATGATCTCCAATGCGTTTTTAATGAATGTTGATGGTGTTGATGAGGGCTGATTAGACCACGCCGCCACCGAAGAGTTGTTTGTTGTTGGCTTTTTCCATCGCAGCCTGCTGTGTGATTTTGCGTGATTTAACCAGCAATTGCAGATGTGAATCCAGTGTCTGCATGCCATCACGTTGAGATGTTTGCATCACTGAGACCATCTGGGCGATTTTATTTTCGCGAATGAGATTTCGAATAGCCGGTGTACCAAGCATAATTTCATGGGCTGCTACACGGCCTTCTCCATCAGCTGTTTTGATCAGAGTTTGTGAAATGACAGCACGTATGGACTCAGAAAGCATGGAACGCACCATCTCCTTTTCAGCAGCAGGAAATACATCAACAACACGGTCAATGGTTTTGGGAGCTGAAGATGTATGCAAGGTACCAAACACCATATGACCAGTTTCTGCGGCCGTGAGTGCTAAGCGAATGGTTTCCAAATCACGCAACTCACCGACAAGAATGACATCGGGATCTTCGCGTAACGAGCTCTTTAAGGCGTTGGCAAAGGAGTGGGTGTGTGGTCCTAATTCACGTTGGGATATTAGACAGTTTTTGGAGCGGTGTACAAACTCGATAGGGTCTTCAATGGTGAGAATATGGCCGCGTTCAGTATCATTACGATGATCGACCATGGCCGCGAGGGTGGTTGATTTACCCGATCCAGTAGGGCCGGTAACCAGACAAATACCACGTGGCATCATGGCTATTTTTCGAAATACTTCCGGACAATTCAATTGATCGAGTGTCAGTACTTCGCTGGGGATAACACGAAAAACAGCGCCCATGCCACGATTTTGTTCAAATAAATTCACACGAAATCGAGCCAGGTCACCAAGTGCAAAGGAGAAATCTATCTCCATATGTTCTTCAAAGTGTTTGCGCTGACCATCATTCATGATGTCATAGACCATGCCTTGAATTTCACGCCGATCGATATTCGGCATTTTGATGCGTGTCATGTCACCATTGATACGGATCATCGGCGGTTCACCGGCGGACAGATGTAAATCCGATGCTTTATTTTTGACGGTGAATGCAAGTAATTCGGACACTTCCATGCTGACTCCAAGTGAGGCTTAGTTTGTTTGTGTAGCATTTGTTATAAGCATAGCCTAAAAGGGCAGCTTCATAGCTGCAAGCTTGATGGCATACGCTTATAACTATTTAAACAGAGAGACAGCAAAAGTGCTGCCAGTCACAACATCAGATGATGAAGAATAATGGGCTATCATGACGAATGCATGGTTCGTGTGTCCTGAATAGTATGTAACATAAACAGGCCCTGCTAAGGAAGCACTGATGTGTCAGTGCTTCCTTACAGCCCATGGACGGGCTGCCAAATCGGCCACGTAAGTGGCTGGTTTGTAAGAAAAAGAAAAACGGCGCTTTTGCTTTTGCGTGCTGATTGTTGGCAGGAGCCAATAAATCAGCATCCCTCACACAGGGCCTGTCTGTTTAGTAGCGTAGAAATCGTGCTCTGATGCGTTCCACCTTACTACTTAATTCAAACGTAGCTAATCCGGATAGAATCAACAATGAACCGACGATGATTTCAAACGTCAGCGGTTCGTTATTGAGCATGTTTCCCAATGCGAGTGCACAGATTGGTGTGATCAGCGTCAATAGTGCCACACGGGTCGCATCCACCTTGCTCAAGACATAATAATAGAGTGCAAAGCCAAGCACCGAGCCAAGCAAGGCAAGATAAGCGATTGAGCCTAGACTGCGCATAGATATCTCAGCAGGAATCGATGCTCCTGAGATCAGCCATGTGATTAAAAATAGCGGAGCAGCAAACAGCAGGCCACCACTGGTCATAACAATGGCAGGTATCTCTGCATTGATACGTTTGATCCATACCGCACTGGCGCAATGTATGCTCACACTGATCAGCATACCGACTACACCGAACACAGCCTCTGCACTGAGTGTGAAGCTAGTGCTAAACATGATGGCCAGACCAGACAGGCCGATCAGCATTCCGAATAGCCTGGATCTGGTGATATGTTCACCATCTAACCATAGGCGAGCCATCAATGCTGTTACAATCGGTGAAATGCCAAAGATCACTGAGATCCAGCCACTCGGGATAAATTGCGCTGACCAGTAAACGCTGATCATACCGCCGTAAATCCCCAGCCCTGCAGCCATGTATGCACGTAGAGCACGACGTTTCCATACCAGACCAGAGCCCAGCAGTGCTGCGACGATGAGTGCCAGAAGGGCACCGATCAGCATTCGGCTGGTTAGACCGAACACGAAACCAACCTCTTCACTGCTCCATAGAATGGCCAGTGGGGTGGTACTCCAGATGATGATGACGCCTAAATATGCTGATGGCACAGACATGTTACTCTCCTTTGTTTTGTAGCTGTTTTTTGAACAAAAAAAACGGCCATGGATTATTAAAACCCATGGCCGTTAGAAACGTAGTCAGTGATGATTAAATCAGAACAGTCCGGCACACAGGTAAGCAGTTCGATTGGCCACAAGCCATCCAAACGGTGCAATTATCTTATGTGTCATTCGCATGTTCATGGCGCCCAGTGTGGGTTTAAAAAGAACAGCGTCAAATCCTTATATTGTATATGTCACAATAAAGCACAGCCAAGATATCATGCGGTAGAAAAAAGGAGGGCAAAGGCATCTGTCGCTAATCTCACATCATGAGCTTAGTGGCTCTTATCTTGCTTATCGATATGAAATGAGGACTGCACTGAATGACTGATTATAATATTAACTTTCATGAAACGATTTATTCGTTGTCTGACGCACTTGATCTGGTCGGTGTTGTGCAGGTTCATCATGGTAAGCGCGTGGGTTATATGGCCGCTGAATGTGGCAAGCAGATGGGCATGGATATTGATCGTCTGGATAATCTGTTTCAGGCTGCCATATTGCATGATTGCGGTGTATCCAATACAGCCGTGCATGCACGTTTGGCGCAGTTTGAATGGGAAAAAGCGCACGGACATTGTGAGATTGGCGCGCAGATATTAAAAAGCGCACCACCCTTGGCACACTTATCAGAGATTATATTACATCATCATACCCATTGGTTGGAATTCGAGAATTTGCATGTGCCTGATGATGTGGCGCTAATGGCGAATATTATATTTATGGTGGATAGGGTAGATGTGTTATCACTGAAAGCACAAGTTAAATATTCCAATATATTGCTTGGTATTGATGAAATCAGGCAACAAATATCTGATAAACGGGGGAGCTGGTTTAAAGAAGAGTTGGTTGACGTGTTTATGGAAGTTTCAGAATCCGAGGCGTTTTGGTTATCACTGGAACGGGAGCATGTTGATGGATATGTAGTTGAATGGATAGGTCATGAAACCACGCGGCCAGTCAGCTTTGCCGATTTAAGAAGTGTTGTCAGGATTTTCTCATATATTGTTGATGCAAAAAGCAAATTTACACAGGAACATTCTGATGGCGTGGCGAATTTGGCGCGTTACTTGGGCCGATTATTTGAGTTGTCCCATGCGAGTTGCGAAACTCTTGAGCTGGCAGGGCTACTGCATGATATTGGTAAATTGCGTGTGCCTGATGATGTGCTGGAAAAGGCCGGTAAATTATCATTGCCGGAATTCAAAGTTATCCAAAGACATAGTTTTGATACATTTAATATTTTAAAACGTATTAAAGGTTTTGAACTTATTGCACTATGGGCTGGCCAACATCATGAACGCGTCGGCGGTGATGGATACCCATACCGTGAAAAAGAAGCAGGTTTGTCTTTGGAAGCTCGCATTCTTGCAGTAGCGGATGTGTTTCAGGCGCTTGCCCAGGACAGGCCTTACCGAAAGGCGCTTTCTCAGAGTGATATTTTTTCGATTATCAGCAAAGAGGCAGATGAAGGTAAACTGGATAAGTCTGTTATCAATATGGTTGGGGAAAATCTTGATGATTGCTGGAGAGCATCTTTATTAAAATAAGATATTTAATTTGCTGTTGTATGAATACTAACATCAATGGCCGGAAGCAGCCCCAGTTCCTAGCTTACTTTTTATCATAGAGCACATGTGTTCTGAAAAATGATTTCAATGATGGAAGAATAGGAAAGAAAAAAAAAGGCCTGCCAGGGAGGGAGGAGGGCAGGCCTTTCGTAAATTATTGTCGCCACACCAGCATTGTGCTTTGCAATGGAACTGAACCCTTTACGATAAGGTGGGCGCCGCATCCGAATATCAGGTATCCCCGAAGGGATTCACACAATTTGGAAATTAGGCTCCCGTTCAGTGCGCATCGGCCCAGCATTACAAACCACAACACCAGTGCAACGAACTTGTATAGAGTCTACATGTTTGGCTTCAAGACGTCAAATGTTTAAACTGCCTGTTATACCTTTAATCGTTAAAGAGAAACTTTTTTTAATGTTATCTAACTATTTGGAATCAATAGACTTCATTCCACCAAGGTAGGGGTGTAATGCAGCTGGAAGAATGATAGAGCCATCCTCTTGCCAGCCATTTTCAAGGATAGCAACAAGTGTGCGTCCTATAGCTAAGGCTGAACCGTTCAGGGTAGCTGCTGCTTGCGGTTTAGCACCTTCTTCACGGTAGCGAATGCCTGCACGTCGACCCTGGAACTGGCCGAATGAAGAGCATGAGGATATTTCCCGATAACACTGTTGACTTGGTAACCATACTTCGAGGTCATAGGTTTTCTGGGCAGAGAAACCTATGTCAGCGCTGCACAGTTCCACCATGCGATATGGTAGCTCCAGAGCCTGTAAAATTGCTTCTGCATGGCCTGTCAACTCTTCTAAATCAGTCAGTGCGCGTTCAGCTGTAGTGATATGTACCAGCTCTACTTTATCAAATTGATGCTGGCGAATCATACCACGTACATCACGGCCCGCTGAGCCTGCTTCACGACGAAAACATGGTGTATAAGCACAATGACGACGGGGCAAGCTGCTGGCATCGAGGATTTGATCCTGATACAGATTGGTGACAGGTACTTCAGCAGTTGGAATCAGATAAGCATCTTCTCCTT
>JAJFLF010000237.1 GCA_021772845.1 Mariprofundus sp. | reverse complement strand
AAGTCTTGTCAATTTCCCTGTGCAGGATGCGGATGTTGGTCGTGATGCTAATCCTGCAACTAATGACGTTAATAGTAACGTTGACGATGGTCGTTTGGGCTTCTCATTCACTAAATTGGATGCGGCTGGAGCAGCCATTGCCAATCAGGCTGATGCATATGGTGCGACGCAGTGGGAATGTGTGCAGGACAATGTCACCGGCCTGATGTGGGAAGTGAAGACAACAGCAGGAGCTGGTGGTCTGCGTGATGCGAACTACACCTATTCATGGTTCGACTCTAATGCCGCTAGTAACGGTGGTAATGTCGGCAGTGCTAATCTGGGTGTGTGTGTGGACGCCGCCAACTGTGATACTGAAAAGTATGTTGCAGCAGTCAATACAGCTGCGTTGTGTGGATATAGTGACTGGCGTGTACCGAATATGAGGGAGCTACGCTCGATTGTGGATTATGGTGCTGCTGCAGCTCCCCAGGTTGATACAGGCTATTTCCCGAACACTGTAGCTAACGCCTACTGGTCATCCCTACCGTATCCGACAACACCAACCAGTGTGCTGTATATGAACTTCAATGATGGCGCTACCTGGTTCAGAGCGAAGACTACGGCCTACCGCCTTCGTCTTGTTCGTGGTGCACCATGATGCTGAGTTTGTGCGAGATGTTTCATATCACTGTTAAGGAGAGGCAAGCATGAAAAAAATAATCATGATATTATGCTGTGTTGTGTTTACTCCAGCTGTGGCCGATGCAGCATGTGCTGTACCTATAGCGACGATTGCAGCCACGGCTCCTGCTGCCAATTTTACAGATAACGGTGATGGCACAGTAACAGACAATACAACCGGCCTGATGTGGAAGCAGTGCACAGAGGGACAGACATGGAGTGCTACTCCGGCATGCACGGGAACAGCGACACCATATACCTGGCAGGCGGCTCTGCAGGCTGCGGAAGCATTGAATAATGGTGGTGGTTTTGCAGGCTTTACCAATTGGCGCATGCCCAATATCAAGGAGCTTGGCTCTATTGTAGAGCATCAGTGTGCTACCCCTTCTATTGATACGGCGATATTCCCCGGGACGGTAGCGGGTATGTACTGGTCATCAACTGCATGGCCTGCCAACGCTCTTAATGTTGTGGGTATGAACTTTAATGACAGTAACGATGCTGTGAACGCCAAGACGACCGGGACTCTCTATCTGCGTATGGTTCGTTGAAGCTTGTGATGGTGATCTATGTCGTGTTGTTGCTGTTACATAATTAGAACCGTTAGCTATACTGGTTGAAGATGAACGATAGGGGAGGGAGTTCTTATCGCAAAAGCTAAAGCACATGGGGTCTATTGTTAGTGCGTATGAAGCTTGCTTGATTTCATATACTCTATAATGTTTTTCCATGATTAATGATTGTTGATTGATTTTTATAGGGAATTTTTACGGGCTATAAGGTTTTTATACGATGGTTAGAGCAGGATATGCAGCGTTGAAGGAGATGTACGGCTTGCCGGACATGCTGCATCATGTCAGCTCTTATATTGTTGCCGGTGCCCGAAAAACTGTCGATGATCAGGAGTATTACCCACCCGTCTATGCGCCGGAGGATACATTGACCGGACATCTGGAGTTTGCGCTCAAGTTTGAAGGGGTCAATTTGGGCTTGTTGGCAGAGCTGTTTAATCTTGTGTCTACGGATGAGCTTATCGATTACATTCAGTCCAAACCCAGCGGCATCAATACCCGTCGCGTCTGGTTCTATTATGAATTTCTGACGGCTAAACAACTGGATATTAAGGATCTCAATTCGACGGTCGGTTATGTCGACCTACTCGATTCAAAAAAATATGTGGTTCGAGAAGGTACACGGATACCTCGCTACCGGGTGCGCAATAATCTTTTGGGCAATGAAGATTTTTGTCCTGTTGTACGTAAAACAGAAGCGTTGAAGCAGTTTGCATGGGAAAGTTTGCGTGATCGCGCGGCAGCAATCGTACACGCGTATGATGCGGAGACATTGGCGCGGGCTGTGAACTATCTTTACACGAAAGAGACACGCTCATCATTTGCGATAGAGCATGAAGAGCCATCGAAAACAAAAATGGAGCGTTTCGGTGAGCTGCTTCAATCGGTAAGGCAGTTCCCGCATCTGGACAAGCAGGCATTGATCGACCTGCAATCAATCATGCTCAATGAACGTGTGGCCGCATCAGAGTATCGCGATGATCAAAACTATGTCGGTGAGACTGTTGGGCGCCGGGAGATATTCCATTATATCTCTCCCAAACCGGAGGATATTGAATCACTGATGCAGGGATTGATCGATTTTTTATCAAACAGTGATGATGTCGATCCTGTTGTTGTTGCTGCTGTAGCGTCGTTTGGTTTCGTTTTTATCCATCCTTTTGATGATGGAAACGGTAGAACACACCGGTATATGATACATCATACGCTGGCTAATCGTGGTGTGACCCCTGAAGAGGTTATTTTTCCGGTATCGGCGACGATGCTGAATCATGTGCATGAATATGATGCATGCCTGGAATCGTTTTCCGCATCAATTAAACCGTTGATCGATTTTGTATCCCATGATGATGCTTCAATTGAAGTGTTGAATGAGACGGTGAATCTGTATCGCTACTTTGATTCCACACGGATGGCGGAATATCTCTATGCCTGTGTCGATGCGACGATTGAAGGTGAGCTGAAAGTGGAGTTGGAAACGGTATCGGCATTTGCAGATGCCAGAAAGTTGCTTGATGCCGCATTTGATCTGCCGGAGAAACAGAAGAACTTGTTTCTCAAACTATGCTGGCAGGGCAACGGGAGAATTTCAAAAGCTAAACGGAAATCACAGTTTTCAATGTTTGAAGATGATGAACTGGATGCTATGGAGCAGCTTGTTGCACCATACTTCACACTGCAATAGGGGGAGGGATTATCGCAAAAGCTAAAGCACATGGCGTTTATTGGATTATTGCACTGCTGATTCTATTGCCGGCATGTTATGCCGTGTTTCAGCCGCCGTTGATTGTGCAATTCCTGGAAAACAAAACCTATGACTTTCGTTTTCTATTGCGTGGCGAGAGAGATCCCGGCCCTGAAATCGTTATTGTAGGTATTGATGAAAAGAGCCTGAAAAATATTGGCCGCTGGCCATGGCCACGGGAAACACTATCCCAGCTTATGCAGAAGATGGCGGATCAGGAACCTGCGGTGATCGGGGTGGATGTACTGTTCAGTGAACCGGAACTCTCAGATAGCGAACGTTCGTTGATGCAGATTCAATCGCTATTGAAAGAGAAGAATCTGTTAAATAATGATCTGACGGGGGTCATGAAAGATTTAAAGGCGGAGAGTTCTCCGGATCAGAAGCTTGGTGGGGTGCTGGCCGATTATGGTCATGCCATCCTGGCACTTGGCATGCTCATGGATAATCCGGAAGACAAAGCCAAAGAGCCACCACCGGATGCGCTGTATGATTTCTCCTTTATGATGGTCAAGAAAGAGGCCTATCAGCTGCCGTTTCTGGCACGGCGAGCGCTGTTGCCTGTTGATGATGTGCTTGATGGTGTGGCCAGTCTGGGCCATGTCTTTACCAGTTATGATCTGGATGGCGTTATTCGTTGGGAACCTCTCTATGTAAAAATGGGTGAAAGTGAAGACGATGAATTGTATCTGCCCTCATTTGGTCTGGAGATTGCACGCCATTATCTGGAGCTGAACAGTCAGCATATGCAGCTGTTGGCTGGTAGTGCGGTAGTACTTGATGATCATGTGATGTCTACCGATGTGAACGGGCGAGTGTTGATCAACTTCCTTGGTCATGCCCAGACATTTGAAACTGTTTCTGCTTATGATGTGTTGCAGGGCAATGCCAATGCAGATGTGCTCAAGGATAAAATTGTCATGCTTGGCCTGACTGCGTTGGGTACAACCGATATTCATGTGACACCGTTCTCTCGTATTCCGGGTGTTGAGAAGCAGGCTGCTGT
>JAJFLF010000236.1 GCA_021772845.1 Mariprofundus sp. | reverse complement strand
TACGTAAACTTATTTTATTCCGTAACCGCTGGATGGCATACATAATAGGACTACTCCAATATCTTGTTTCTCAAGGACTTTTTCAATATCATCAAGATGACCAATGACACGTACACCATGAATTTCCTGTCCTTGTCGTCTATTGGCATCATCAAGAAAACCAATGGCTTCATAGGGGCCTGATTTTAATAGATCGCGAACCAGTAATTCTCCGGCCTGGCCAGCACCAATCAGTAACGCACGTTTACGATCAAGGCGGCTAAGGTTGAGATGATGGTCTTTTAACCAGCGATACAAGATGCGTGGCGCGGCCAGTCCAAGGACTAAGATAACTGGATATAAAACCAATACAGAGCGAGGCATGTGTTCCAGGCGTTGCCAAATAAATACAATCACGAATGATATGATCGTACCAAGTAACACCGCTTTGCAAATACGCCATAAGTCGGGCAGAGAGGCAAAACGCCAAATGCCACGATAAAGACCTAAATACCAGAATGCGATAGCCTGAACAGGTAATGATACTACAATCAAATGCTGGAAGGCATCGACGTAAGATGTTGGAATATCGGTTAAATTAAAACGCAGCCAGAAAGCCAACAGGATCGCTGCTGGTACCCATAGCAGATCATGCAGGAATGCCATCCAGCGGTTACGGAATAAAATAAGTTTACGTATGTCGGCCATTTTTATAACTCACCATACTTATGATCTCTATATAGCATAAAGATAGCGTGTCCTAAATGAGCAGTAGGGGAGCAATGCGATTATTCTTTTTTATTGTGAATGCGTAGCAGGGAGAGTTGAGGGGAGCGCTCTTTTTCTACAGGAACAGGATAATTACCTGAGAAACATGCATCACAATGTGAGCTGCGTGGTTTACCTACAGCCTTGTACATGCCTTCGAAACTGACAAATGCTAATGAATCAGCACCAATTGCCAGACGCATCTCCTCCAGATCCATTTGATTGGCCATTAGTTCATCAGCATTGGGCGTGTCTACACCGTAAAAACAGGAATGCTTGGTAGGCGGACTGGAAATACGCATGTGGATCTCTTTAGCGCCGGCTGCACGTACCATTTCAACAATTTTTCGGCTGGTAGTTCCACGTACAATAGAGTCATCAACCAACACAACACTTTTCCCTTCAATGAGGTGACGGTTCGGGTTTAATTTAAGTTTTACACCAAAGTTGCGGATAGATTGTCTCGGTTCAATAAATGTACGGCCAACATAATGATTGCGAATCAGGCCCATTTGGAAGGGGATACCAGATTCTTCAGCAAAGCCCATAGCAGGTGGTACACCAGAATCGGGGACAGGGATAACAAGGTCTGCTTTGACAGGTGCTTCTTTGGCGAGTTGAACACCTATTTGGTAACGCGATTGATACACATTGATGCCTTCAAGGGTGGAATCAGGGCGGGCGAAATAGACATATTCAAACACACAGAACTTTGCACTGTTTGTTTTAAATGGATGCACGCTCTCAAGGCTATCATGATCAATGACAACCATTTCTCCCGGCTCAACATCGCGCACATAAGTCGCACCGATCAGATCGAAGGCGCACGTTTCCGAGGCTAGTACCCAGGCGTCATCAAGTTTTCCCAAGACCAATGGACGGATGCCATGTTGATCTCGCATACCAACCAGTCGCTTCTCGCTTAAAACCAGAAGTGAAAATGCCCCGGATAGTTGGCCCACGGCCTCTGCCAAACGATCTTTCATGGTTAATGCTTTACTTCGAGCGACCAGATGAATCAGTACTTCGGTATCAGAACTGGACTGGAAAATTGAACCCTGTTTTTCCAGTTGCGTACGCAATTCAGGTGCATTGACGATATTGCCATTGTGACACATGGCAATGCCGCCATGTTGATATTCATAAGTGAACGGTTGGCAATTGCGTAGCCCTGATTCACCAGATGTAGAATAACGTACATGACCAATACTGTGTGGCCCGACCAATTCTTTAATATCAGACTTTTTAAATATATCAGCTACCAGACCCATGCCACGGTGGGTATTAAAACGATGTTCATCGGTGCTAACAATGCCAGCAGATTCCTGACCACGATGCTGTATGGCATATAAGCCGAGATAGGTCAGGTTGGCAGCTTCAGGATGATTAAATACACCGAAAACCCCACATTCATCATGAAAGTGATCGTTTTTATCAATTTCAACGCGCATTGCAGTTTCCTTTAGTACTGTGGATTTCAAGTTGATATTTCTCATTATCTCTTGTTTCACTATTTGCTACCTTCGATGATCAATTTGAGTGCTTCTCTATCTTTCATCGGGATCATGTTTTGAATGTGAGCATTGGTGCTTTGTCGAGAAGGGCTTTTAGCACCGCCTTGTCTGGAAAATGGATAACCTTGTGGAATGAGTCCACCAAGCATTTCACCAAGTTCGATAGCATACGGTGTGAGCTTACTCTCTTTCAGCCACGCAGCATCGGGTTTAGTGTAAGAGGTGTAAACGAGGAAACAGAGCGCGATCAGTCCAATGCCACGTGCTGCGCCAAAAAAAATACCCAGGGTGCGGTCAGTTGCTGATAAGGCCGCCATATCAACCAGTCGACGAATGAGAGATCCGATCAAACCAACGACGATCATCACAACGACAAATACCATCACAAAACCAGCAATATCAGCCATCGTTCCGTTGGTAATCCACTGCCCCAGGAAATCACCAGATTGTCCAGATAAACGGCTGGCGATGAGAAACGCAGCGACGAGCCCAACCAATGAAATTACTTCATGTACAAAGCCGCGCCATAACGATAGCACCATCGATAATCCGACAATCGCAATCAAAATATAATCAATAAAGTTCAAGTTTCCTCTCAACTAATCATGGTTAAATATTAAAAAACAAAAGGTTTATTAAAGTATCTTTTGTGCAGCTTCGGATAAATGTCTGACTGCCGTCAAGACAAGCGGTCTTGCTGTATCGGTGCGCATGTTAGCAATGATAT
>JAJFLF010000235.1 GCA_021772845.1 Mariprofundus sp. | reverse complement strand
AAGGTGAAGTGTTTGCGTGGCCTTCAACTGGTGGCATCACCTATAACGTCAAGATTGGCGATTCGGTATTTGGTTGGGCCGGTGAACATATCGAGCCGGGTGTGTCGTCAACCATGACGCACAAAAATCGCAAATGTGAGTCGGGTTATCAGTTTCTCTCCTGTTGCGGTAATAAGGCTGTGGTTATCTCCGGAGCGGCCAAGGGTAAGAAGGGCACGGTATTGGGTCATCACGGTGGTGTTGATCATCTGATGCTCGACTTCCCTGATAAGACGCTGGATAAACTGACCTGTGACGACAAATTCCTGATTCGCGGTTATGGACAGGGTTTGAAGCTGATCGATCATCCCGATGTGCATATTTACAACCTTGACCCTGATGTGCTGGAAGCATGGGGTTTGACTGAGCGCGAGGATGGCAAAATTGAAGTGCCGGTGAATGTGATTGTGCCGGGCCATGCGATGGGTTCAGGGATTGGTGCGCTCTCTGTGGTGACAGGGGATTACGATATTCTCTGCCATGATGAAGAGACGGTGAAGGAATACGCAATGGACAAGCTGCGTTTCGGTGATTTTGTGGCCGTGCTGGATCATGATAACCGTTATGGTCGTACCTATCGCAAGGGCGCACTCACCATTGGTGTGGTGATTCACTCCGACTCACCATTGGCCGGTCACGGGCCGGGCATGATGACCTTGATGAGTGCATGTGATGGAAAGCTGGTGCCGGTGTTGAGTGATGAAGCCAATCTTGGGCTGATCAAAGGAATTGGACGTTTTGCATAAGACGGGCTCTCTTGATGTTGGGGCTGATACTAGAGGAGTGAATATGCGCGTAGCATGTATTCAAATGTGTTCCGGTATTGATCGGGATGCCAATCTGGCCACTGCTGAAACGTTATTGGCCCAGGCTGCAGAGCAGGGCGCTGAATTAGCTCTGTTGCCTGAGACGTTTGTCTTTATGGGTGGTACTAAAACTGAGAAGTTGAAGATGGCTGAACATCCATCCAGGTCTGAGACGCTTTCATTTCTTTCTGAACAGGCTGCCAAACATCAGATGTTTGTTGTTGGTGGGTCATTGCTACTCAGTGCTGAATCCGGACGCGTTCGTAATGCCTGTCCTGTCTTTGATGCGAGAGGGGCGCTGTTGGCGGTGTACGATAAAATGCATCTCTTTGATATGGATTATCAGGGGGAGTCTTATCATGAGTCGGCATGGATCAGTGCTGGGGATAAACCTGCCTCCATTCCCGTTGGCGATTTCAGAGCTGGACTGAGTATCTGTTACGACCTCCGTTTTCCTGAGCTGTTCCGTCAATATGTCGAAGATGGCTGCGACTTGTTGTGTAATGTAGCGGCCTTTACTGCTGTGACAGGGCGTGCGCATTGGCAGACCTTATTGCAGGCGAGAGCCATCGAAAATCAGTCCTATATGCTGGCCTCTGCGCAGGCAGGTATTCATCCGGATGGAAGGCAAACGTGGGGTCACAGTATGATCATTGATCCATGGGGAAAGGTGATCTGCGAGCTGGCTGAAGGTGAAGGGGTGATCGTGGCTGATCTATCGAAAGATTACCTTCGTCAGGTGCGGCAATCGCTACCTGCTTTGCAACATCGGCGACTGTGAGTTTAGCAGTTTTTAATAGTTGTTTTTTCAGATTTATCCCTTGACTTCGCTCAAGGCCTTGCGTTTAAAGGGCTTTTTAAACTATCCACAGAAGCTGTGGATAACTTGGTGGATAACTTATCAGTTTATTATGACTGATATACCCAAATGAAAATAGCATAACGAATGCTTAAAATATAGGCATAGTAATTAGTTGTTTAATATCAACTATATATATTATTTTCTTAAAGTTTATTTTAGGTTAATGCTTTAATTGTTAAAGAATCTTCATGAGCATGTTCTGGCAGTGGATAGTTTTCCTTATTTCAACAGATTCAGCTGCCTGAGTGCTTCAAAGGTAACAATCGAACATGCAGAGGAGAGATTCAAGGATCTGACCGGTGCATCCTTACGCATAGGGATGGTTAAGCCCTGTAGATCAGCCAATACCTCGGCACTTAGGCCGCGCGTTTCCGGTCCGAAAACCAACACATCACCGGCGGTAAAGCTTGCATCCCAATAGCTGTTTTCAACCTTGGAACTCAGACCATACCAGTTGCGATCAACACCGATTGCCTGACGTGCCTCTTGCCAGTTTTGATGTTGTTGAACATCCATATGTTGCCAGTAGTCCAGACCAGCGCGCCTGAGCTGCTTGTCGGTGATTTCAAAGCCCAGTGGATGAATGAGATGCAGCTTGCAACCGGTGCAGGCACAGAGCCGAGCGATGTTGCCAGTGTTGGGCGGAATCTCCGGTTCGAAGAGTACGATATGTAGTGGCGGGTTCATGCGCCTGCACCTGAGGGCAGGATGCCCGACGTCGCAACGCGACGTGAATAAGGTGAAAACAACGTTTTTCGCCGAATGGAAAAGGGAGCCGCATGGATGCGGGCTTCCGTTCTTATCAATCCGGCGCAGAGCCGGGCGATGTTGCCAGTGTTGGGTGGACTGTTTCTCAGGAGTGAGAAACAGGACGTGCTACAAGCACGCCCGAAGGGCGAAGGGGCAGGATGCCCTGAGTTAATTTCAGGCTCAAAGAGAACAATATGTAAAGGTGGTTTCATGGTTGGCCAAGACTTAGTCAGGAGGCGGTTGAACGCAACCTGAGAAGTGTTTGTTGTGGTGCTTGTGTTGCGTTCTACTCGTGTTGCCAGTCGCGAATAGCATCAATAGTTTCATCAAGCTCCTGCAGTTTTTCCAGATCAGGGACAAACACATTCATATTTGAAGATTTCAGATGCACTAACCAGCCAGCCAGAAACTGGCGGTAATGATCATCCATCATCTGTGCATTGGCGGCAGCTATAGGGCCAATATAATCTTCACTGGAAGCGATTTCTCCACGCACAGCTATATCCAGATTACTTATGATTGAAACCTGCTGAGTGTTCAGTGCTTTAAATTGACCGGCAATATTGAGATGCACCAACCAGGGAGTGCCGGGCTCAAGCTGTTCAAAACAGCTAAGCATTTGAGCTTTATCGGGCAGTGAAGCAGATGATAAACGGTGTAGTACGGCATGTGTATACGTGCCTCGCATTAAAAAATCGAAACGCCCGGCTTTTTTCTGAACGATGAACCCAAGTGTTTTATCCTTCTTTAGTTTGATGTTGATCCACGCTTCAGTTGCTTTTTTGTCCGTAATGCGGGCATCACCATCTTGTAGGGCTTCTGCATAGATGCATTCTCGCCACTGCTGATTATCCTGTAATCGCCAGGCCTTGGCTCCTGATGGAGACAGTGCATCAATGGAAAAGCAGGTTTTCATGACAGTTCATCAGCCTTGAATGGTGTGATGTTGGGTAAGCCTGTTTTTGGATTCAGATGCAGGCAGATTTCTCCACGCAGTAATTTCAACAGATCATGGCCGACAAGTTCATAGCGCCAGCCATGCAGGCAGGCCAGCTCCGGTGGTTCACCTTTACAGCGATAGCCCCATGAGGCTAGCTCTGAGAGCTCTGATTTGCTGGATAGAATAGAAGATGCGATTTCACCCTCTTCAGCTTTCAGGCGCACCAATGTGTCGAGCATTTCCAGTCTGAGATCTGTGCCAGCATGATTATGGCGACGAGCCTGTTGTTTGGGCCAATCGGCTTCATCAGAGTCCATACCCTGTTGCCAGACTTCAATGATCTCTTCGCCAAAGCGTTTGATGAAACCGGCATTCAAGCCGCGCATACGGCCCATGCAGTTCATATCCAAAGCGTCGCGACGGGCGATCTCGAGTAGGGGGTCATCGGCAATCATACGGCGGCGAGGGATGTCTCTTCTGCTGGCCATGCGTTCTCGCCATGCAGCCAGTTCACGCAGTGTGGCGAGGTTGCGGCCCTTTAACTTATTTACACCTTTGACACGCCAGAAGACGGTTTTTTCATCATATGTATAGGTGGCAGGATTAGTGAGTACGCCCTGTTCTTCTTCCAACCATGTTGTGCGACCGGTGGCTTCCAGACGTTCCTGTAGATGTTGATATACAGGCATGAGCCAGATGACATCATCAGCAGCATATTCGAGTTGCTTTGCAGTCAGCGGGCGCGCTTTCCAATCCGTGAAAGATTCACCTTTTGCCAATGTCTTTTTCGTGATGCGTTGTACCAGATTACCAAAGCCGACCTGTTGACCATACCCTAGTAGAGCAGCGGCAACCTGGGTGTCAAATAAGGGTGTGGGTAAACGACCTGATTCTTTGACGAATATTTCAATATCCTGTCTGCCAGCATGAAATACTTTTAAAACATCAGGATCGCAGAGAATATCCCATAGTGGCGAAAGATCTTCAATAGAGATGGGGTCGATGATCCAGCATTCTCCATTGCCATAAATTTGCATCAGCGCAAATTCAGCATAGTAGGTGGATTCGCGATGGAATTCGGTATCAACGCAGAGTACCTGACATGAAGCCATATCAGAACAGGCGGATGCGAGTAGTGCGTGCGTATCAATAAAGTGACTGGTAGATGATTTAGACATGCCGACACACTATCAATGCAGTGCTGTAATAACACCATCAGCTGTTTTTGATGGTTTTAAAAACCACTAAAAAGTAACACATTAATTGTTTTATTGGTGACCTGCATCACAAACAACGTGAATATCTTACGCTAGGGTGGCGACATTTTTGAATCAAATTCGAGGTGCGGGAGCGAGTATGAACATGAAACTGTTATGGGCAGCATTGCCACTATTGTTGTTATCAGCACAACCAGCAGTGGCATCAAAAGCACAGAAGGAAGTTCAGGCTCCGCTCTATTCTGTTTCACCACTGATTGTTAAAAAAGGAGTGGATAGCACCTACCCTTCTGTAGCTGGTGATTTTATGGTCTTTAGTACTGGTGACGGTGATAAGTATCGTGTTGAGCGTGTATCTAAACATTCGCCTGCATCTGCATCACGTGTGATGAAAACGATGGTATTGCATGAAGCGATTCGTTTTGGTGTGGCTGTGAATGATGGTTCTGTGGGATATGTGAGTAATCGCGCCGGCCCTATCTCATCCTGGATGTGGCTGGGTAATGGTGAAAGCCATGTAGCAATTGGTCACATGGGCGGCTTCTCAGGTAATATTGCTCCATTCCATTTGAATGCAACACAGGACGGAAAAGTCTGGTGTTTTGATACCAGCCTGCAGAAGTTGCGTCAGAATACGATGTTGGCTGAATATGTAAAAAATACGCACCATGAACTCTCTGGCCAGTTATGGCGTACCTATGACTCCGATAATTTCCGTTACAAACAAGGTTACAAGGCCACAGAATCAGGTAAAAAGAATAAATTCTCACCCGCTGTGCTGTATGTCTTTAATCGTGAAACATCACAGTTGAATATGATTCCGAACGGCTTTAATGGCACTGTCTCTCCAGATGGTAGGCATGTGGTTTTTGTGCGTGAAACTAACGGTAATTATGATTTGTGGATGCAGACGATTAATGGTGAAGAGCTGGTGCAGTTGACCGATTCAAGATTTGCGGATCTGGAACCGCAGTTTAGCCCTGATGGTGCTAAATTATTGTTTGTTTCCA
>JAJFLF010000234.1 GCA_021772845.1 Mariprofundus sp. | reverse complement strand
ACATGGCTCCAACATTGGGTGCAATTGACATCTCATTGTCGTTGAGAATGACCATCAGACGGTTGTTGTGTGCGCCTGCATGGTTGAGTGCTTCAAAAGACATGCCGCCGGTTAAAGCACCATCACCAATAACAGCAATGACATGATTGTTTTCACCGGCCAGATCGCGACCACAGGCCATGCCATAAGCGGCAGAGATCGAGGTGGAAGCGTGACCGGCACCAAAGGGGTCGTGTTCGGATTCGGAGCGTTTGGTGAATCCACACAGACCGCCATATTGACGGATGCTTGGCATGCCAGAGAGACGACCGGTCAGAATTTTATGCGGATAGGCCTGATGACCTACATCCCAGATGATTTTATCTTGTGGTGAATTGTAGATGTAGTGCAGGGCAATGCTTAGCTCAACCACGCCCAGACCTGCGCCCAGATGACCGCCAATAGGAGCCAGTGTTTCAATCAGATACTGTCGCATCTCTTTGGCCAGTCGTGGAAGTTGATCCTCATACATCGCTTTGAGGTCGGCTGTATTATGAATTTTTTCCAGCATTGGGAATGTCACTGACCACGCTCCAGAATGTAATGCACCAGCGCTTGCAGGTGATCGGACTTGTTACTGTTTGATGCTGATGCATCCATAGGTTCACAGGCTGTGATAGCTAATTCGCGCATTTCATCAGCCAGTTCACGGGCCCGTTGCAAACCCAAAACAGATACATACGTTGCTTTGTTTTGAGCCTCATCCTTACCCGCGCTTTTACCTAATGCAACCGAGCTGGCCGTTGCATCGAGTATATCATCGGCAATTTGGAACAGTAGCCCAACCGATTTCCCGTAGCGTGAACATGCGTCGAACTGTGCTTCATCGGCGTTGGCCAACAGTGCACCTGCCTCACAGCACCAGCGCAAAAGTGCTCCGGTTTTGTGCAGATGGATGCGTTCAACAGCCAACAGGTTCATGCCTTCGCTGTCGCTTTCAGCCTCCATATCCAAAATCTGTCCGCCAACCATGCCCTGACAACCCGATGCAAGGGCTAACGAGTGAATGAGTTTGCAGCGTAATTCGCCATCAATGTTTGCCTTGGCCAATAGCTCAAAGGCCAGAGCCTGCAGGGCATCTGCAGCCAGTATAGCGGTAGCTTCATCAAATTGTTTATGACATGTTGGACTGCCTCGTCTGAGGTCATCGTCATCCATGCATGGCAGATCATCGTGAATCAGTGAATAGGTATGAATACATTCAATAGCCAGTGCTGCAGGCATGATCTGATCCTGATCAATGGCATCAGAACGTGCTCCACCGCAGGCCTGGTAACATTCGAGCAGCAGGGCCGGGCGAATACGTTTACCACCGGCCAACAGGCTGTAGCGCATGGCAGCAAGAAGAGAAGGGGCGACCACAGATGCGCGTGCATCAAGCATGCTGGCAAGTGCTTGCTCCACATGTGTTGCATGTGTTGAGAGAAATTCGGGGGCTTGCATGGTTATTGATCTGTGTCGCTATCCAGAATCTGTAAACGCTGTTCGGCCTGGTCCAGCAGTGATTCGCAACGGCGGGAAAGTTTTACGCCCTGCTCAAAAGCGGCAACACTCTCTTCCAAAGGCAATTCGCCAGATTCAAGTTTTCCAACCAGAGCCGTGAGTCCATCAAGCGCCTGCTCAAAGGATAGTTCGGTGTCCTTGGTCTTATTACTCATAACTGGCATCTCCTTATCCTCGCGTGTGTCGAGGGAAGCTGGATTCTAAGCTGCGATGCCCCTTGGTCAATGCGAAGCGGTGCAGCTAAGCTTGGGCGATGCAGATTCGTCGCCATCACAGTCAACATTATCCCGATTCAATTGCTGAGCAGGAGGCGCTGGTAGCGGCTGTTTTATCTGGTGAAGCAGAGCCGTGTCTTATTTTTACAGAGCATCCTCCAGTATATACGATTGGCACATCCGGTTCTGAGCATGATGTGCTGCGTCAACGCGTTGATGGTGAACAGATTGCTGTGTATGCCAGTGGCCGTGGCGGTGAAGTGACCTATCATGGGCCTGGGCAATTGATCTGCTATGTGATTGCGGATTTGCGCAAACAGAAAGATCTGCATATGCATGTACATCGTCTGGAGCAGATGATTATCAACACATTGGCTGAATTTGGTGTACAGGCAGGACGTGATGAACGGGGTATTGGTGTCTGGGTAGATGGCAAAAAGATTGCCGCAATCGGCGTACGTTGCCGCAAGTGGATCACATTTCACGGCATCGCTTTGAATATTGATCCAAATTTAAAACATTTTTCCGGCATTGTGGCTTGTGGAATGACAGATAGTCCGGTGACGTCGATGCGAGCGCTTGGTATCGAGGCTGACCGGGCGGCCGTGGAAGCGGTTATTGTACGACATAGCGCAATATTTAATGAAAGGTTGTAGATAATATATGAAGAATTGTGTCAAAAGAATTTGTGGTTCTGTGTTGAGTCTATTGTGCATGGGAATTACTCCGGCTCTCGCAGAGGAGGTTTCTCCTGCCGTGGCGGCAGAACTCAGTTATATCGTCGAAGCAGTGCGTAATCATGGCGGTGGCGGCTTGCGTAAGGGCATGAGATATGAGGCTGCAGGCACCATGGGTGTGACGATAGATACGGAGAAGTTGGGCTGGTGGGCTGGTGGTACTGCGTATGTAGAGTTTATTGTGAATCACGGTAGTGCACCCAGTGCGGCTTTGGTTGGTGACTTTCAGGGTGTCAGTAATATCGCCGATGGTAATCGTACACGCCTCCAGCAGGTGTGGTTCGAACAAAGCATGATGGATGGTGCTCTCTCTGTTCTGCTTGGAACCCATGACCTGAATTCTGAATTTGATGTGACGGAATATGGTGGGTTGTTTACCAATTCATCGTTTGGCATGGGAGCTGAATTTGGCGGCAATGCTGCTGCTTCAGCCTGGCCTGAGGCGGGATTGGGAGCGCGTGTTGCGATCCAGATTGGAGAGAGTGTTTCATTGCGTGTGGGTGGTTATGATGGCGATCCAGCGACACGTGGTTTGAGTGGTAGTACTGAAGGCTATCTTTATGTTGCAGAAGCAGCATATAGCAATGAAGCAGCCGCTTATAAACTGGGCGTGTGGTCTCATACTAAAGCACCAACTCAGGCTGGCGGTCAGGGTTTGAGCGGTGCTTATCTGATTGTAGATCAACCGCTTTGGGACTGGGATGATGGTAGTCTTGCAGCGTTCTTGCAGCTGGGTTATGCGCAACGTAAAGCTGAAAATATTAAAAACTATGTGGGAGCCGGTTTGCATGTCAGTGGTCTGATTCCCGGTCGTGGGAGTGATGAAGCTGGTGTGGCGATGGCACGTGCTGATTTCTCAGATACCTATTTGTTGGCTAATCCGGGGTTCAAGAAAAATGAAACGGTATTTGAAATAACCTACCGTGCCCAGTTGACCGATTGGTTGGCTATTCAACCGGCATTTCAATATGTCATGTCACCCTCAGGTGACCCTGCATTAAAGAATGCCAAGCTTGGTTTGATTCGTCTGGAAGCAGGGCTGTAGTGAGATCCTGAACCTACTGATCCGGATGCAATAATGGTGGGTGATCCTGTTTTTCACGCATGACATTGATGGCATTAAAAATAATAGGTTTCCGAATGATAGAACACTCTAAACGGTATTTGCCCGGATAATTCATAATCATTAAACCGAACAGTATACTGAGCAAACCCTGACCCGGGGTGAATAACATGATGATGCCAACCGTAAGTAGGAGTGCGCCAAGGGTGTTTTTTATGCATGCGAGAAACAATCGAAGTATAGGGTGACGTTGTTTGTGTTGCAGACGCTGGCGTTGGTGCCCCGCAATGGTGAAATAATCCACCGGTATACGCGCAAGAATTAAAGGTATTGTTGCGATACTGACGACAAACATGATGAATGAGCCAACAGCGATCCACCAGCCATAATCGTGAAAAAAGACGACAGTTTGATCCCACAGCTCAAGCATTATTGTATGTTCCGGTCATATTCATGAGGCTCACTATGGTAATAGTTTGCTGCACGGCAAGTATGACCATGGTGGAAAGATTTTCCTTGATAGTGGAAAACATTTCCTTCCTTACGAATTGATGTCTTTGTAACATATTGATTTAAAAGCGATTAGTGTCTGGCCCGATTCCTGCTTTGGCAAGGCATGATTGAACAAATAAGTGGAACCGGCCTATCCGGCACAACTGAAAAGTCCACCAAGCAGGGTAAAAGCGGTCTGTTTTCTAAATTGCTGGCCATGCTCGAAAAACATGCGGAATCCTCAGGTAAAGGCAAGGGCAAGGGGCTTCAGCTTAATGTAGAGAAATCTGACAAAGCTAAGGGCTTGCTTGGATTAACTGGAAAAGCAGATCCTGTGGTAGCGGCAAAAAGTAAACTTCTATTGGCGATGGCTGCAAAAGAGAAGTCACAAGCCAAAGATAAAACAGATGAAACCGCGACACCTTTGTTAGCAGCTCATGTTATTGTTGATCAGGTATCTAAGGGTAAAAAGAGTGATCAGCTTGGCAAGGCTTCAGTCTTGATTGCGGGCCAGCTTGCAGGAAAAAACAGTGGGAAAGCAGGCCTTCAAAGCGGTGAAAAAGGCGCTGAAAAAGGCGTTCAGCAAGGTGTCGAAAAGAGTGCCTTGAATAAGGGGACTGAAAAACTGGACCAGGGTACTGCTGTGTTGAGCCAGAAAGCTCAGGGCATGATATCCGGTGAAGGTGATGATGTTCTTGCACCTCAATTCAAAGGAGAACTGGGCAAACAAGCTCAGGCTTTGAATTCGGAATCAACACGTTTGAATGCCAATAAGGTTGTGACTGATG
>JAJFLF010000233.1 GCA_021772845.1 Mariprofundus sp. | reverse complement strand
GTGGAACTGATAGCTCACGGAGTAGAGCGATCTCCTGGTGTGCTCGAATTCTGGCACGTACGGATGGTTTAGACGCTGCGGGCAGTTATCTTAGCGTTGCCGAATCACTAGGAAGTTGTTCTGAAACTGAAATCGCTGGTGCCTTCGTATGTTCCCAAAACGGCGACAAGAACGCCGCGCTCAGTGCTTTGGCAAAAATTGATTCACCGATGAGTAGGTCCGCGGCATTTATGGTCGTCTACCATCACGATGGACCAACAAAGGCTCTAGAATGGTTGAAGTCCACAAACCTTCAAGCGACGGATCTGGATTCCGAAGGTAAACTATTTCTCTTGTTGTGTAAACTTGGGCTTTCCGATTGGGACTCAGCAATTCAGTGTCTTGACGCAGTGCATGAGAACGACTTTCACAAAGCACCAGCGCTAAACCACGTCGTGGCAATGACGTATCTCCAACGGGCCGTGCCATTAGAACTACGCGGTTCCGTGCTTCGCCAGCTGCCATTTGAGGCAGCATCTTTTCCGCTTGCCTCCGACACTGCGTCGATTGAAAACTGTAGGGCTGCGATTCTTCACTTTACGGACGCAGGCATGGCAGCACGAGAGCTGAACTGCTCAGATCATGCAACAACCGCGGAAAATTACGCGCTTTGGCTTACGCTCCGCGACTCTGAGCGATCTGCGAACGGGCGTCAAGAATTAGAGGCCAAGCTCCGTGATCCCGGTTCAGCCCTAAGTATCATTCATCTGGGCATTCAGTTCGGTGTCGACCTTGATATAGTAGCGGTCGAACGAGAGATTGATAAGCAAGTCGCACTCCACGGAGAAATCACACGCGATGCAGCCCTAGCTCGCCTTGCTCTCGCCCTTTCGCAGAATTCCCCGGAAGATGTTTCAAGCTATATCTTTGAACACTTCGACCAGCTGACCAAACATCTGAATCGACGATCTTTGCTGTTCTTGCAGATCGACATGCTGTCTAGATCAGGTAAGCCGGAACAAGCAAAACAGTACTTAGACGTTCTCGCGAAGGAGGGGATAACTGATGCGGAAGAGAGTCGCCTCAAACGAATCATTACTGAAGCTGAAGGAACAGATGCAGTAGAAGTAAGAAGAGAACAATTTGCGAGTAGTGACTCACTAACCGATTTGGAATCCCTAGTCAGAGAGCTGGAAGATCGGGGGGCGTGGAGTAGCCTATGTGATTACGGAGGGGAACTATTCAGGCGAACACGCTCCGTGCATGATGCTACGCGTTATGCAAACGCTTTGTATTCGACGCATAAGGACGCACTGCTGCTAGAACTTGTCCGTGCGAATTCCAGTTTTCTGAATCAGTCCAATCGTT
Source organism: Mariprofundus sp. (assembly GCA_021772845.1). Taxonomy (GTDB): domain Bacteria; phylum Pseudomonadota; class Zetaproteobacteria; order Mariprofundales; family Mariprofundaceae; genus Mariprofundus. The sequence goes on along the minus strand of JAJFLF010000233.1, from coordinate 1,474 downwards.
TGCGGCTGCTCTATTGTTCCGCGTTGTACACTTCGGGAGCGTTGCTAGAGTGTCGCAAAGAAATGGCCAATGTGAGGGATGGCCAATCTCATCCGGATTATCGAACGTTACAGATAAACCTTAGCATCGCGATGGGCGATTGGTCGCAACTCTCCGCGATCATAGCAACTGAAAGTACAAAGATAGACGAAAGGACTGCGAGGGAACTCATTCGAGCCGCTCAGTTGGCCCTTCACTTGGAATTACCGGAAGCGAAGGCGTTGGTTTTCGCTGCAGCCCGAAAGGCGAACAATGATGCAGAGTTATTGACATCTGCGTATTTCCTCGCATCCAGTGCGGGATGGGAAGACGACGACGAAGTCTTTACGTGGCTTCGGGATGCGGCTGAGCTTTCAGGCAAAGATGGTCCTATACAGAAGTTCACGCTCGACGAGGTACTTGAACTAAAACCAGAGTGGGACCGTAAAGAGAACGAAACGTCGCAGTTACTATGTCGTGGCGAAATCCCCATATGTCTAGCAGCTCAGTCTCTTCATTCTTCTCTCCTTGGACTGATGCTCATCCCCGCTCTGGCCAACGTTGCGAAAGGTGATCTACGACGCAAAATCGCTATTCCGGCTTACAGCGGTAGGCGGCAGTCAAAAAATATCAATCCTGGCGGGACGATTGGGATAGACGCCACGGCACTAATAACCCTATGTTTTCTGGATTTGCTTGATGAGGGACTAGACTTTTTCGACGAAGTCCGAATTCCGCATTCAACACTCTCGTGGCTATTCGAAGAAAGACAAAAAATCGCGTTTCACCAGCCGAGTCGAATAAGAGACGCCCATAAGATTCGCAACTTAGTTGCTACAGAAACGATCGAAAAATTCGTACCGAGCACCGTGCCGGATAGCGATTTAATCGCAGAAGTCGGCGACGAACTTGGGCGCTTGATAGCCGAGGCGGGGCTACATGAGGACGAGGGGGAAACGCAACGCATCGTGGTTCAGCCAGCGCCGGTTCATAGAGTTGCTTCGTTGATGAAGGAAGAGGCGGACTTGACTGAACATGCCGCCGCACTATGCAGCTGTCAAGCAGTCTTGGGCATTCTGAGACAAAAAGGCCAAATTACTGGGGAGGAAGAAAAAAGAGCTCAGTCCTACTTGCGAATTCACGAAAGGTCGTGGCCTTGCGAGCAGCAGATTCAAGAAGGTGCAGTACTGTTTCTGAGTGACGTAGCCACTTCATACTTTCTTCATCTTGATATTCTCGAAAAGCTTAAGTCCGCTGGCTTCAGGGTGGTTGCTTCGCCGTCTGTGATCGCTAACGCCGACCAGCTGATTTCATACGAATCCTTGTCTGGTGGTGCGAAAGATGTCTTAGAACGTATACGAAACGCTCTGCATTCACGGATTGAAAGTGGGAAAGTGATTGTTGGTAGTCGTCGATATTTGGACTCGTTAAGCGCGGAACCCTTTGTTGAACACCC
>JAJFLF010000232.1 GCA_021772845.1 Mariprofundus sp. | reverse complement strand
CATTGACCCGAGGCCTGGATATGCTCATAGATTTCCCTGCCGGGACGGTATGGTTTGCAACCGTGGTCACTGCCGCCGTTCTGCTGCCCTGGTCTATGTTCATGCTAGCCAGAATTCGTAAAGTCTGAAGAGATTAAACGGGCCATAAGGGGACGTTTGCGGTTTGGATTTAAGTGGATTGCATGAGATGCAGGGCATGATATTCCTGTTTATCCAGAGCAGTGTAGTTTTTGTATTCACTACTTAAGAGCAAGCTATGGTTTAGACTATATGGGGTCTATATAGGGTATAGACCTTAAGAGCTCTATATTGACTTTAGACCTTTTGCGATCTAAAGTGCCTCTTTGAGGTGAAAGTATGGAATATAAAGTCGCTATTGCAAAACAGCTTTCGGAGATCTTGAAGAGTAAAAGAAAATCTTTGGGCTTAACGCAAACAGATATGGGGCAAAAACTTGGTGTGTCGCAGCGAGTATTTGCACGAAATGAAACATCCCCTGAGAAAGTTCATTTTGAGCGCATATTACAAATATGCTCTGAATTGGATATGGACTTGATTATTCGAGAACGGAACAGGGATGAGAAAAGGGAAGCCTTACCTGATGTTGAATCATGGTAGAGGTTAAGGGCAGGAGTAAAAAGAATCAGAAGTCGTTGAATGTATGGATGAACGGCCTGCTTGTTGGAACCTGGACTGTTTTCAAAACCAAACCGCAACAATTCCAATATGCCAGCCAATGGCTAGAGCACCCTTCGCGGCGTGTATTGTCTTTATCTATGCCTTTTAAGCCTCAGAACTTGCCTTTCGAGGGAGATGTGGTTGAAAACTTCTTTGATAATTTATTACCTGATAGCGAAAATATTCGCAAAAGAATTCAGCAGAAATATGCAGTTAGAAACAGTTCTTCATTTGAATTGTTAGCAGAAATAGGCCGTGATTGTGTGGGTGCAATCCAATTACTTGCAGAGGGTGAGCAGCCTGTTGGCTGGGACAATGTTAAGGCGAAACCACTTACAGAGTTAGAAGTAGAGCGACAATTAAAAATTGCATCAAGCAGTGCTTTTCTGGCGGAAGAGGCGGAAGAGTTTCGCATCTCAATAGCGGGTGCGCAGGAGAAGACGGCACTGTTATGGCATGAAAACCGGTGGTGCTTACCTTTAGGGCAAACACCAACAACCCATATGATGAAACTGCCACTTGGACGGGTAGGGAATATGGATGCAGATATGAGCACATCTGTAGAAAATGAGTGGTTATGCTCCAAAATTATGACTGCTTACAATATTAAAACCGCGCACTGTGATATGGGTAAATTTGGGAATACCAAGGTGTTGATTGTTGAACGTTTTGACCGGAAGCTTTCGCAGAACGGAAGTTACTGGTTGCGACTTCCCCAGGAAGACATGTGCCAGGCTTTAGGTGAACCATCATCCAAGAAGTATGAGAATGATGGCGGGCCAGGTATGTCTGAAATCATTACGGTACTGCGTGGTTCAAGCGTATCAAATCAAGACCGTAGAAGTTTTTATAAGACGCAGGTTATATTTTGGATGTTGGCTGCAACAGATGGGCATGCGAAGAATTTCAGCCTGTTTCATGAAACATCAGGCAGATATCGGATGACGCCGATTTATGATGTGTTATCGACCTGGCCAATCATGGGTAAAAAAACGAATCAGCTAAGCCCTCATGATGCAAAGCTGGCCATGGCGTTCAGATCTAAAAATGTCCATTATACATTGAAGGAAATTTGCCCCAGACATTTTTATAGCGTTGCAGAAAAACTTGGGCTGGGTGCTCAGGTTCATGACATGCTAGTAGAGATTGTTGCGGCTACAGCTGATGTGATTGGGGAAGTCAAAGCGCTGTTACCGGCAGCGTTTCCGGCCCAGCTTGCAGAAGCCATATTTGCAGGGCTAAACAGATGTGCAGATGAGATTCGTCGCAGCATCGAAATAAAAGAAAGTGAACAGGGAAAATAAATTACAAACTAATCGTGCCAGGTTTTGAGTATTGAATGCGTGCTGTACGAAGTCTGGCACTAAGATTTGCAATCAATCATTGTGGTGTGGTTTTCCGCGACTTAAACAAAACAGGTGCTATAGCGCTTTGACCTACTGCAGGGTGTTCATTCGATGCCTGCAGGGGCTTTGCTCGATTAACCAATAAGTGGAACTCCGGCAAATGATTCGTGGTAAGCGACAAGGCAGAGCATTGCCAGAATAGAGCAGCCTAGCACAATAAGATCTGTTTTTAGCGCCAGAGCATTTCCTTTTGCTTGTGCTCCGCGCTGGTTGGCTGAAAAGATGGCGAACTGAGAATAGATCAGGAATGATCCGAACAGCATCACTGATGCTAGGTCTCCATTGGCCATGACATGACCGGTAGCCCAGGCTGAAATGCCCCAGAGCATCGGATGTGCTGTGATCTTCTGTAAACTGGTTTTTACCCCGATTGAAATCATGCAATAGACGGCAATCAACATGAACAGGCCGGTTATATGTTTACCCCATGTTGGAGGTTCATAGAGAGGGGTGAATTCGATTCTGCCCATGCCAACTATAATCACTACAAGCCCTACAAATGCGATTACTGCAAAGGTGATCTTGAAGTTTTTTTCGCCCAGCTTCTCTTTCAGTGCAGCATGCAGTGAAGGGATGCTTGGTAAGAGGTGTATACCAAAGAAAATGGCTAAGCCCAGTATAAGTATCTCCATTTTTTTCTCCTCCGCAGCTATCGTTATAGAATCTGCGCACTATAC
>JAJFLF010000231.1 GCA_021772845.1 Mariprofundus sp. | reverse complement strand
TGCACACCATTTTTCAGCCACGTTCAGTGATGGGAAGCCGCGTTCCCGGCAGATTTTCAATACCCAATGATCATTAATAAAAATACGGGTTGACGGTTTTCCGGAAAACTCTCCATTGTGCGAGAGCTTTACTCTTTCGCTATTTAATAGCTCCAGAATATCCTGATCATGAATGGTTGAGTCACCACAAAGGCTGCCTATGATACTGATATTCATTACGGTAACTGCACCTGAGTAGTGAGAAGTGGATGTCTTGAAGTCATGGATGCATAGCTTCGTTAAATTCTAACCATGCGTCAAACAAATCAATTATAAGCATAAAAGTGACAGTTACTTAAGTGTTTGAATATGAAGAAAAATGAGTCAAAAAAGTTTTTTGTGGAAACCCTCATTGGTTTAGGGTTAAATTACTGCTTGCTGGAGGGCTAATCATTGAAAGTTACATTGGATCAACATTTACACCTCATTCTTGAGGAGGTGCGCCAACAATATAATATGCATTCATTGTTGCTTGCCGATCATCATGGTTTGGCGGTCAGTCATGCCGGTGAAATAGCCCACGCAGGTATGTCTGCTATTGCACCTGAATTGATCAGGGTAGGGGAGCATGCCAAACGCCTGGGGGAATACGAGAGTATTACTTGTGTTGCTCTTGTGCTGGAAGATTCACATCTGATGGTCATTAAAGATCTTGATGTGGGGGGTGAACCATTTGTGTTGGTCATGGACACTGCAAGCGTTCCTAAGGGAATGCTCAAATTGTTGGCTGATTTGAGTGAACGGATCGCTGATGCGATGGCTCTGGAAAGGTAGTACGAGTACTTCATAAAAAATTATCGGGGGATTATAAATATAATGGCAGATATACTGTTTGAAAATGAAAATCATAAATGCGTCTTTTTTGAAGACTTTACCGAAGGTGAAATGATCACTGCGAACCAGCATCTGATTATCCATAATGGCAAAGGCATGCTTTTGGATCCGGGTGGGCATAAAGTATATGCAAAACTCTTTTCAGCCTTGCCTGATCATCTTCCGCCAGCGGCATTAGAATACCTCTTCCTGTCGCATCAGGATCCGGATATCGTAGCTTCAGTGAATGGTTGGTTAATGATTACCGATGCTGACGCTTATATGTCAGCAATCTGGCGTCGTTTTGTCGCCCATTTCGGTGTTGACGGCAGTGTAATGGATCGCATGAAAGAGATTCCTGATGGTGGCATGAAGCTTAACCTGGAAGGTTGTGAGTTGCTGTTGATTCCTGCGCACTTCCTACATTCTGCCGGTAACTTCCATGTTTATGATCCTGTTTCAAAAATTCTCTATTCCGGTGATCTGGGTGCAGCTGTTGTCGACTATCGTTTTGTTGAAGACTTTGATGCGCATGCTGGTGAAATGATTGGATTCCATAACCGTTATATGGCTAGCAAAACAGCATGTCAGCTGTGGGCCAAAATGGTGCGCGAATTGGATATCGAAATGATCGCGCCACAACATGGTGCTATGTTTAAAGGTAAAGAGATGTGCAATCGCTTTATCGACTGGGTAGAGGTTCTTGAACCCGGTGCGGATGCGATGCAGGAAGTATATCAATTACCGAGCTAATTCATTTATGGAAAATAATCTAAGATAAAAGGGAGATGCAAATGGCAACAAAACAGGAAAAAATCAATGCGATTTTAAATGAGCTAAAAATGGCAACATCTGATATCAAAGGAGCTGGTGTTATCAGTCCGGATGGTATGATGATTGCTGATCAGTTGGGTGGTAATCAGGGCGATGCAGCTGCAGCTATGGGCGCGGCCCTCGGCAGCCTGGCCAAACGTGTTACTGACACCTTGAAAGTGGGAGACTTTCAGGAGGTCAATATTCGTGGTGCCAATGCTGGTATTCTGTTGTTTGATATTGAACACAGAGCATCATTGATTGTGATTGTGAATCAGGGCGCAAACCTTGGTCTGGTACTTCTTGAAGCCAGACAGGCACAAGCTCAGCTAGGTCAGATGATCTAATAACAACTACATAGCGATTGATATGATTTAAACGGTCAAACCATCTGGTTTGGCCGTTTTTTTTTTATTCCTGTTTTGATTGAACTGTTTTGCGTATGTTATTTTTGGACTATCTGCGGGCTTAGACTTTCTCTGCCACTGAGGTCATTACTTTTGATGTAAGTTTCATCATCTGTTTTATCGGTTGTGGCAGTTCAGCAGCACCCAGATATTCAGCAAGATCGGCATGACCCTGCTCATCGATTTTCATCTGTTCGACAATAGCACGGCTTCGTTCATCATTTTCCGGCAAACGATCCAGATGATCATTCAAATGGCGTACAACCTGTTTCTCAGTTTCAGCCAGGAACCCCAGATTCCAGCGATCACCGGCAATGCCTGCTGCCATACCGATAGTAAATGAACCGGCGTACCAGAAGGGATCGAACAGGGAAGGGCGCTCATCGAGTTCTTCCAGACGTCTGCGACACCAGTTGAGATGGTCGGCTTCTTCCAGTGATGCATTTTGAAGTTTACCGGCCAGACTCGGGTCACGGGCAGTCAGGCTTTGACCTTGATAGAGGGCCTGGGCAGCCATTTCACCAGCATGATTTACACGCATGAGACTGGCGGCCTGCCTTTTCTGATCCGGGCTTAGCGGTGCATCGCTGCTTTCAATGTCGGCCGGAAATGGACGAGAGCTGGTCTGTTTACAGAATATATTATTCAGAGCCCGATCGAGCTCTCCAATGAGTTTATCTGCTACAGTTGTTTGTCTGAATGGTTTGTTCATATGACTAATCATAAAACTACAAATATTCTGCGCAATAGTGGATGTTGAATGAATAAATCCTTTGTTTTTAAAGCCTTTCAGAACTATACACACAGGCTGTGGATAACTTTGTGGATGAATGACCATTAAAGCCTATGTTTTATTAGACATTAAGGAATGTTAATGCTGTGCCTAAAAATTATGCATATACAATAACCTATATATATCAATATCTTACGCATGCAAAGTTGATGATTGTTGTAGGAGTGGCTATGTAAGATAATGAATTAAGGTGATCACACGTGTGAAGTGGATAAAGTTAGACCTTGAGCCTGTTTAGACAAGATGATGCAGCCTTCTCACCGCGTTGCACGGCCCATTCAAGGGTAGCGGGCAGCTCACCTGGTTTCGGGCGCTCTGAGGCATCAATAAAGGTGTCTGGCAGGTAGTTTCGAGTATGATCAGGACGCACCAGAACAGTAGCTCTTTTTTCTCTGATGATGCGATAATGCACAGGTTTTAACGTCTGATTGGCAGTAATCATTCTGATCTCACCTGTGATGATTTGCACCAGTTTAAGATCATCCAGAGAGCTCTGATCAGCACTGATAACAGCGCAGAGATGACGTAATGCATGTTGACTCTTTTCTTCGCCATGCATTTGTGACGAGACATCAAAAAACCATTGTCCGGTCGTTGCAAGGCCACCAATAAATGGTGATGGAAAGTCGAAATCATGCGCAAACCAGAGATGAACATTACAAATAGCGCGTGTTTCACATGTGGATGGCCTATTTAATAATCGATCCGTGGCATAAGCGGGTAGAGCGATAATGACCTGCTGAAAATCAGAACCCTGAATGGTAATGTTCTTCGCATGCGTCTGTTTGCTTTGATTGAGATTGAGATCCAGCGGACGTATGCGACAACGTGTATGTAGCTTTACACCTAAAGCTACAGCGCGCTGACAGAGTGGTTCAATCAAGGCTTGATCCAATGGCTTGGTAAACCAGCCTAATCGTGC
>JAJFLF010000024.1 GCA_021772845.1 Mariprofundus sp. | reverse complement strand
CCTTCAGGTTGTTAAGAACTATGCGGTCCATCTGAATATCGTCTCCGATCAGCTGGACATCCACTTGCTTGCCCATCTCTCTGGCAATATCGCGTACACTACGGGTCATGCCCTGCAACAGGGTAGAGGCTGAAACCAGACGCAGCGTAAACAGACTATGATTCAGCTCCGAGGTAACAAAGCTAAAATCACTGGCGCTGCTGTGCATACTCGCCTGTAACGTGCGGCAGTGACCTTTTACGGCATAAGCGGCATCAAATAGCTGTACAGCACTCTCCTGCAGTTGCGTCAAATCCGAATGTTTCAGTTCGCCCCTGAGCAGGCTCTTTAGTGGCTCCATTGCCTCTGAGAGCGCCATAACTTCCTCATTTAGATGCTGCAGGTCCGACACATTCTGGCCCATCTCAATACGGGCCACCTGCATATCTTCACCCAGTGCAATCAGTTGATCGACCTTATCAACGCTAACACGCAGTATCTCTTCACTCTGTATTGTGGCGGCTGCTTGCGTGAAATGATCCCCGCTGCTTGCGCTTTCAGGACTTTGCCCGGATGGCTGCGCAGCTGATGTAGCCTCCGGGTTAGAATCAGCAGCAGCCTCTCCTGATGCAGGCACTGGCTTATCTGCTCTGTTGATGCTTTTTTCTTCAGATGAAACCGCCTGCTCGATGCGTTGGCCTGCAACCGCCTGTTGCAGACGTCGATAGAGTGTATCCAGATCAACATCGGGGTCCTGCCCATCCACATACGCCGCCATGCAGATCTTGATGCTGTCCAGCGACTGCAGGCAGAGGTCAATGGGCTCAGCCGGCGGCATAGCGTTCACCTGCTTGAAGCGACTGAATAGTGATTCCAGTTGGTGGGCAATATCCGCAACATGATTGGCATCAACGGCACGCGCTGCACCTTTAATATTATGCGCAGCCCTGAATATCATATCTAGCTCAGTCAGCCTTGCGGCTTCATCCGACGTTTTTTCCAGCTTGAGAATGCTGTCGGTGATCGTCTGTAACTGCTCCTCCAGTTCAACCGCGAAGACATCGACAATCTGCTGAAGCAGTTCCGGATCCATTTCTATCACCATTTAAACCTTATAAGCTCCGGCATGTTCACGCAGCAGTGAGGCCAGTTCATTGAGGTCATAGGTGACCGACTTGGTTTGATCCGAAGCCACAACAAACTGATTGGTGGCTTTGTTGATATCATCCATGGCAATAGCGATCTGATCGATGCCGCTGGACTCCTGTCGCACTGCCGCAACAATCTGCTGACTGGAGATGGAAGTGTTGCGAATCAACTCAAGCAGTGTGTTCAGGCGCTCGCCGGACTTATCAACCAGCTCTGTTCCCTGATCCACCTCTTTCTGTCCCTCCTCGGTTGCCATCACCGCTTTTTCTGCACCGGTTCTGATCGTGGTCAAAATCTTGCCAATTTGTGATGTAGCCTGCTCCGACTGCCCGGAAAGCTCGCGAATCTCTGCCGCCACGACGGAAAATCCCTTGCCTGCATCACCGGCCTTGGCCGCTTCAATGGAAGCATTCAGGGAAAGCATTTTGGTCTGCTGGGTCAAACCGCTGACGGTGGTAATAATATCGCCGATCTGCTGGGTTTTATCACTCAGATCGAGAATAGTGGTGGCGATCGCACCCATTTTCTCACGAATCGAATGCATCCCTTCGATGGTGTGACCGAGCATCTGGGCACCCTGTTCACCGGCTTCGGTTGTCTGGGCCGCCATATCACCCATCTCGATGGCTTTTTCCATGGTTTGCGATGACGTCGCCCTGATCTCTTCCAGCGTACTGACGGTTTCTGCAATGGATGCAGCCTGCTCGGAGGCGCCTGCTGACTGGGAATTGATCGACTCCTGCACCTGATGCATGGATGTACTCAGGCTATGGCTGGCTTCGGAGACCTGCCCGGCCATCTTACGCAGGTTTTCTGTCATCGAATTGAGATTCACGCCGAGTTGTGAGAGGTCATCATCACTGTCGCTGATTTCCAGCTTCTGAGTTAAATCACCGGTTGCAATCTGTTCGACCAGATCCCGGTAAGATGATACGGTGCCTTCCAGTTCACCTTTGGACATGCTCACACTCTTCAAGTCTTCCATGACAGCATGGATATAGGTGTCGATAGCCAGCTGTGAATCGATGGAGATGATTTTGTTGACTGCCAGCATAAATTTTTCCGCCAGACCGGGCCTGAAGATGCACTTCTTCATCACCAGCGGCGTGATCAGCTGCACGTAGACGCTGTAACTGCCGAGATACCAGCGCGGTGTCAGGCCTATCTTGTTATGTACTACACCGATCATCAACCTGCGCTCAAAGTAGCTTTCACCATAATCACCGCTGAACAGCTCCAGCAGATACTGCTTTTGCGCGCCTTTCAAGCGCTCAATGGATGAGCCTGCACCCTTGATAACATCCTGAAGACTTTGATAACGCGCCACATTGGCATAAAAACCATCGACAATCGCATCAGCATGTTCGGCAATGAGTGGGGCTAATTCTTTTAACAGGTGGGCATCATCATCCGTAAAGTCGACAAAGGCTTTTATCGATGCCTGCTCAGCACTGCCCATACCCATTTTTATCAGCAGGGATTCGTTCGTTTGCATTTTCATATCAATACCTCGCCATTCAACTGTTTATCATCATAGTTCGTTTCACTTCAACTTAAGCGCGGATCCCGCAACAGGGATTCCAGGTTCAGTAACGTTATCTTACCCTTGTCAATGCCATGCACATAAGAAGCTCCGCCATTTTTTTTGCGCATGAGCATGGGTGGCTCAAGGCGTGCAGGATCATAGTCCTGACTGCCGAGCAGCTCGTTTACTGCAATACCCACTGTCATGCCGGCAGCAGTGACAACAATCATCTCATCCATGCCATCGCTGCTGTTATCGGAGAGACCGATCAATGTAGTAATATTCAAAGCAGAAAGAATTTTACCGCGCCTGTTGAAGACACCGAGGATGCATTCAGCTGCTCCGGGTACAGTAGTCAGTCGTGTCTTGGGCATCACCTCAACAAGGTCGTGCCATGGAATGCCATAGAGTCCGGCGTTGCCCAGGCGGAAGAGCAGATAAGATTCATGTTTATCGTCTGCCTCTTCGCTCTCTCTTTTTTGGGCCAGCAGTGCCGCTCTTTCAAGCAGGATATTTTGATGCTTTTTAGACCTGGGCAGAAGCGATGGTCGCGAGCCAGGAGTTTTGTCGGAGGCTTGCATGGCCGGCTGTTTTTCTTTCATGTCTGACAGTGGTGTGTTTTTATTAGTAGCCATCAGTGCTCACCTGTGTGCCGTCTGCATACATCTCCATCTCATGCTCCAGAATCTCAACAAAACGTTTAAAGTTCATGCCTGCTGCATGATGAAGTTCATCTTCGGGGGGAGCCTTTCTGGCCAGTTCCAATGCGTTGTTGAGGGATTTTCTTCCGTTTTCAGGCTGGCCACTGCGGATGAGCAGCAAAGCCAGCTGAAAATGTGCTTCGATAAACTGTGCATCCAGATAGATGGTTTTACGCAGGTTTGATTCGGCCCCCTCTTCATCTCCCAGCTCGATAAGCACCATGGTCATCAGAAAATAACTGTGTTTATCCAGTGGATCGAGCTGCAGACTTTCATCACAGAGTGTTTTTGCTGCTTTAAGGTCACCCATGTTGGCCATTACCTTGGCCTGATGCTGCAATAGCGGTGCCGTTTTACCCTGCTGCTTTATCATGGTCTTAATAAGATTCAGAGCTTCATGCCAGTGGCCATCATGCAGCTTCTCATGCAAATCCGCGCGCTGTTTTGATTCAGCTTTGATAGAATGACGTTTGAGGGGTATTTCAGGTTTTTCCTGCATGCTGGAAGCCGGGGGATGGGCTGTTTGCTCGCAAGGCTGGACACTGCCGCTGTTGCGGTAATAGAAAATATCCCCGTGCTGCACCAGTCGGATAGACTCCATGCTGGAGGCGATTAAATCCGAGGCTCCCAGCATCAAGACACCTGCAGGCAGCAGGCAGTGGGAAAACCGCTGCATCACCCGATCAACCACGGCTTTGTCAAAATAGATGAACACATTGCGGCACAGAATCAGATCCATGGCGTTGGTCTGGGTTAATATGGAGGGGTATGCATCATCGGCCAGATTGAGGAAAGTGAAGTGTGGCATATGACGCAGCTTGTCGTTGATTGTATGGCCACTGTTTTGACTACAAAAGTATCGCTCCCGCATAGAATCGGATGTGGCTCTGAATGACCATGATGAATAGTGCCCGCGCATAGCGTTGCCAAGCACGTCCGCATTGATATCCGTACCCAGCAGATGAATGTTCCATTCATCCATATCCGGCAGGGCTTCAGCCAGCAGCATGGCAATGGTGTAAAGCTCCTGACCATTGGAGCAGCCTGCACTCCAGATGCGCAGGCTCAGGTCATCCTGCTGACGACGCTGTGCAATGATTTCTGGTAGCCAGTGATCCCGAAGCCAGCTAATCTGGTTTTGATCACGGAAAAAGTAGCTCTCGTCAATGGTTACGTCGGCAATCAACTGCTCCATCTCAGTAGATGCAGCATCGTCATGTTTCAGTGCTTCGTAATAGTCCTGCCATCTGATATGACCAAACAGTCGACAGCCCTTATCAATGGCATCATGCAGAACTTTTAACTGATGTTTTTTGATGACAAGACCAAGCTTCGCATAAAGAAAATCTACGAAGGTCTTTTCACACTCAGCTGTAACAATAGGCGCTGTTTTGATGTCAGGGTGTTCAGCGGACATAATGATGTTCACGCACTCTTATCTGAGAATGAGTTGAGGATATCGTGATAGTCATTGGCCAGATGATCATCGGGAATGGCAAAGTCAAACCCCAGCACAGACTCCAGCGACAACCATGTTGCCATGCCCTGCATGGATTCAACCAGTCCGAGCAGGGGTGGATTGTTGCCGTTAAATAGTCTCTGCAACTGGATCATATCCGGTTCAATCGTGCTGACCTGATCCACATCATCCGCGATCAGACCGACTGTTTTTCCGTCCATCTGACACAGGACGATGCATGCACTCACTCTGTAAGGGCGCGTATGTGGCAAGTTCAGTCGATAGATCAGATCCACGACAGGTACCGAAGTGCCATGCAGATTCATTAGCCCGGCAATATAATCCGGCGCATCAGGTATTGATTGCAGAGCAACCAGCGGTAGTACCCGGCTAGTCTGAGAAAGGTTAACGCAGAAACGGGTATCGGCAACATGGAAGTGCAGCATTTCAATGCTGCCTGTATCCATGCAGGAATTATTCATTTCACCCAATGCCTCGCATCAACACCGAGCTCTGTGATGCTATCAAAAATAGTTGCACTCTTGTCCTCGATATTATCTTTGGGTAACTCCAACTCATCTGGGTTGTCACGAAGAAGGGTAATAAACTGCGCCAGCAGTTCAGGGTCCCAGAAACCTTTTTCACACTCTTCCTGCATAATTTCTATCGCCTTTTCGGTCGTGAAT
>JAJFLF010000230.1 GCA_021772845.1 Mariprofundus sp. | reverse complement strand
ATAAGGAGTGCGTTTTCCGTGATGCATTCCGGGTACTCAAACCTGGCGGGCGTTTAGCTATCTCTGATGTGGTGGCCACAGCTGTGATGCCGGATGAGATGAAAAATGATCCCGTGTTGCATGCAGGCTGCATGGCAGGTGCATCGTTGATTGATGAATTGGAAACGATGATGGCCGATGCAGGTTTTGAGCAGATCAGCATTATTCCAAAAGACGCATCGCGTGAATTTATTCGTGACTGGGCACCGGGGCGTGGTGTGGAAGCCTATGTTGTATCGGCTCACATTGAAGCGGTAAAACCAGGCGGATGCTGTTCACCATCATCTGATTGTTGTTAATAAACATCCTTAAATAGTCTGTAAGAATTTTTCGTTCATAACGCCTAATCGCCTGTTATCCCTCAGGGAACAAGGAGATGAACAATGAAATCAATTACAGGCTTAGCTATCGCACTCCTACTTGCACTTGGTCTATCTGCTGCACCCGCATTTGCGGGCCATCATGATAAGAATCCGTGCAACCCATGTGCAATGAAAAAACATGCGAATCCATGTGATATGCAACATAAAATGAATCCTTGTTCTAAAAAACATTAAACAATTACAAAAATCAAAGAGGCTCTGCACGTTCTGCGTTCAGGGCCTTTTTTGTTAAGCGGGATTCAAAGACTTTCTTCCCCGCGAGCAGCCTGCCAATCTTAGTTATTTATCGACGGATGAAAGCGGCGGAGCGCGACCGGCTATAAATGACTGAGATTGGGTACCAGTATGGCAGCTGGTCTTCGGGGCGTTTTTCTTGGTTCGTTCTTTGGACGGCCAAAGAATGAACACAGCAGGAAAACTGCTGTTATGTTTTTTTATCATACAACTCAGAGCTATGCCGCGACGGTTCGTGATTAAACTGAAGGGTTAACGGTATAGGCGATTTCGTTCATTTTTTGATTCGGGCCATCCTTGGCCCTCCCCCTGCGGGCGATCTAAAGCTCGTCCAAACGGCTCCTGCCTTTTTGTGCCACAAAAGAAACGAACCAAAGATAATTCTGCAGGATAGCTGAATTAGACACCTGAACAGGTGGGGCATAGCCCTGAGGGCTAGGACAGCCCGAAACAAAATGTCCGCTTAATATAAAATGAGCAGCTCAAAGCTAGGCTTAAAAGACTTTATACCCATGCACCTTAGAAGTGTATGCAGATTGTTTCAAAGGCAGTTGTAAGAAGAGAGGCGCTCCGGCGACTTCCACACTGTTGACCGGAAAACCGGCAACCAGATGGAGGAGATCTCAATGACTAAAATAATAACCCTGACTTATGCCATGCTCATCAGCATCGCTATGTTTAGCGCACCGGCTATGGCTGCCAACCCATGTAACCCATGCGGTATGCAAAAACAGATGAATCCGTGCAACCCCTGCGCAATGAAGAAACATATGAACCCGTGTAATCCATGTTCAATGAAAAAACAGATGAACCCGTGCAATCCCTGCGCAATGAAGAAGCATGCGAATCCATGCAGTAACAACCCTTGTAGTATGAAAGCTAATCCTTGCTCTATGAACCCATGTTCGATGAAGAAGAGTTCCAACCCTTGCGGTATGAAAGCAAATCCTTGTTCCATGAACCCCTGTGCTGCCAATACAAAAACACCAATTCGTAAACCTGCTTTTAAAAGCTTCCAGGAAGCTGCATCGCTCGGTGCCAAAATGTGGAAAGACGAGAGTCTAGGAACTGCAGGTGTAGCGTGTTTGTCCTGTCATGCAGATCACGATCTGTTAAATCTTGAACGTAATCAGAACTTCCCTCATTTCGTGAAGATGGTCGGCGATGTGGTTACCCTGGATCAGATGATCAATTACTGCATGCTCAATCCAATGAAAGGCAAACAGTTTGATAAAAACTCAAAAGAACTGACTGCGATGGCTGCCTATTATCGTGCCTATCGCATGCAATACATGAAAGAACAACGCGCCAAATAACAGGATAGCTTGTTGGACGACTTTAAGTCGCCTGCATGCTGGGCGGTGCTGAATGAGAATGGGCACATCAGTTTTCCTGCTGTGTTCATTCTTTGGCCGTCCAAAGAACGAACCAAGAAAAACGCCCCGAAGACCAGCTGCCCGACGGGTTCCCGATCCCACACACACAAAACGGCGCGCTACACTGCTTTAATCCGTTTTGTGTGTGCACGATCGGCAGGCTGCTCGCGGGGGAGGTTGGTCTTCTAATCCCGCTTCGAGCTGCGCCTGAGAATTGATTATTCAATGGGAGTAGTGCGAAAAAAGGCAGGAACCGCTTTGGAAGAGTTTAAGCTCGCTGATAGGATGAGAATCACGGATGGTTCAAAGTAAAAAAGTTTTCGCCCCATTGAAGGATTAATTCTTAGGATGAAGCAGGTTGGCGGGCAACTTTCTTTGGTTCGTTTCTTTTGTGGAAAAGAAATGAACAAGCACTTTCCTAAGTGCTTCATAAGAAGACATCATCAACACACCCATATACTTATAATGAATCACTATTATAGTTATAATCAAGGACGGGCATGAACATAATAAGAGTGGAGTCACAATGAAACAGAGCTTGAACCTGAAACAACTGGCTTGGGCATTAATTTCTATTATCGGTGGTTTGATGCTGATGGCTGCGGCTTTTGATCCCGGTCTGCCTGGCAACTATTGGGAATCTCCTTCAGCAAAAGTATCTTCAAACCATGATTGGTCAGCATTAGAAAAAGACCTGCGGCCGGAAGCGTGTGCACAGTGTCATGCCGCGCAATTTGATGTGTGGAAAAAGAGCCTGCATTCAAAAGCCTATTCACCGGGCCTTATCGGTCAGTTTCCCGATATGGGTCATGCCGGTGCCAATGATTGTCTGGTCTGTCATGCGCCGTTGGAGCAGCAGCTATATAGTGATCGGGCCAGCATGGATGATTCGATTCTCTTATCCTTGAAACATAGGGAAGGTTTTGATCATGAGGGAAACCTTGATGCAGAGAAGCTGCCCTTACGACATAGCGGGGTAAGCTGTGCGGTCTGTCATGTGCGCAATGGGGATAGATTCGGGCCACCGCCAAAAGCGACAGGTGCAGTGGGTAAACAGAATTCGCCTGCTCATGGTGGTTTCACTGCCACCAAGGATTTTGAACAATCACAGTTCTGTGCATCCTGTCATCAGTTTCCTGATTATATGGCTATTAATGGAAAGCCTTTAGAAAACACAATAAATGAATGGAAAGATAGCTCTTTTGCACAAGAGGGTGTGACGTGTCAGGGCTGCCATATGCCGGATCGCAAACATGAATTCAGAGGCATTCATGATCCGGAGATGGTCAAAAAAGGTCTGACATTTTCACTCACACAACAAAATAACAGCGCCAATCTCAGCATGACATCCACATGGATCGGGCATGCATTTCCCACCTATGTCACACCGAAAGTCATTGTTGAAGCAGCAGCACTCAGTGCCAATGGTAGCCTGCTCAAACATGAGCAGTGGGAGATTGTCAGAGAAGTTGCTTACCAGAATGGTTGGCAAGAGCTGCGTGATACACGCCTCATGCCAGGGGAGACACGCGACTATTTGCTCAAAGATTTACCCGAAAAAAGCAGCATTGTTCGTTTTCGGGTGCGCGTGATTCCGGATCATTTTTACAAAGGTATCTATCAAAGCCTGCTTGCCGAAGGTCTGAATCCAGCCGCTAGCGTGCATATCCAACGTGCTCAGAAACAAGCAGCTAAAAATGATTACTTGCTCTATGAACAGCTAATCACCATTTCAAATGCGCATTGATACTTGCTCTTGTATTTATAGGCAATCATAATTCGCCTTCTTTTTCTTAATGTTAGGGGGGGGCAAGCTCATGAACATAATCGTCAGCGCGATTGCAGCGCTTCTCTTTAGCCCGTTGTTGCTTCCCTCAATGGCAGGTACTGCCGTAGCTGTGCCTAATGCAGGCACTACAATCAAAGATCCTGTTTCAGGCATTCAGTTGTCCTGGATACCAAAGGGGTGTTTTCTGCCGGCGAATGTTTCAAGCACTGCAAATGCCGATTCTGCTTCTGATGCTATAGAGACCTGTATCGATCGGGGTTTCTGGATGGGTACGTTTGAAATCACCCAGGGCCAGTACAAGCATATTATGGGCAATAATCCCTCCAGTTATAAACAGGGTGATGATTATCCGGTTGAGAATGTGCGCTGGTTGAGTGCACGTGCATTTATTCGCGAACTGAACAAACGCAGTGGCAAACAGTTCAGACTACCCAGTGAAGCAGAGTGGGAATATGCCGCCAGAAGTGGTGGTAAACCGACACGTTTCGGTGCCGCAGGCGCTGCTAACGATGTGGCCTGGTATATGGCCAATAGTAATGATCATCCGCATCCTGTTGGTGAGAAAAAGCCCAATGCACTCGGTCTGTTTGATATGAGTGGCAATGTCTGGGAATGGACCCACGATTGCTGGAATGCGGATATGGCTGAAGCACCGACAGATGGTTCACCGTGGACATGGGGTGATTGCAGTGTGCGCGTATTGCGTGGTGGCTCCTGGTATGATGCAAAATCGATGATCTCCACCAAGGCCCGTCTCTACAACTATACTGAAAAATCCGACAATAATAGCGGCTTCCGTATTGTGTTGGATTAGATCGTTTTGGATTAAACCGTACTTGATTAAAACGCTGTTGATCACAGCATCTCTCTTTTCTCTTCATAATAATGTTCAAATAGGCGCTAACCATGCAGGTACGTAAAGCAGCAATCGAATCT
>JAJFLF010000229.1 GCA_021772845.1 Mariprofundus sp. | reverse complement strand
GACGGATATTCCCAGCAATGTAGTTGCGGTCGGGGTGCCTGCAAAAGTGATAAGTGAGAACAAAATATGAGTGATATTAATATGGCAGGGCCATGGATGACAGAACTTGAGGAGCGTACCGTTCTCGATGCAGTCAGGAATGGTTGGTACGGCAAGCAGGCCTACCATTACGTGGAGACATTTGAGGCTGAATTTGCTGAGTATCATGATCGCAAACATGCACTGATGACACCCAACTGCACAACTGCGCTGCACTTGTTGTTGGCGGGTTTGGACGTCGGTGAAGGTGATGAAGTAATTGTTCCCGATTGTACCTGGATAGGCTCAGCTGCATGCGTAACTTATCAACGTGCTACGACGGTTTTTGCTGACATTGACCCCATCCATTGGTGTCTGACGCCGGAAACGATAGCTCGAGTCATCACACCACGCACCAAAGCGGTGATTGTAGTTGATTTATTTGGCAATATGCCGGATTGGGATGCGATTAAGGAACTTTGCGACCAGCGTGGCATTATCATGATCGAGGATGCTGCTGAGGCAGTGGGGTCTGTTTACAAAGGCACCCGCGCAGGCAAGTTCGGCATTGGCTCTACATTCAGTTTTCATCGCACCAAAACTATCTCTACCGGAGAAGGTGGGATTCTATTGCTCGATGATGAAAACCTTTATCAAAGATGTAAATTCTTGCGAGACCATGGTCGTGAACCGGGCACTTATTACAATATTGAGGTCACTTTCAAGTATATGCCGTTCAACGTGCAGGCGGCGCTGGGCTATGCACAACTACAACGCATTGACGAATTGGTCGGAAAGAAGCGCTGGATATGGCAGGGGTTTTGTGACCGGCTGGCCGATATCCCTGATATCCTGTTGAATCCGGAGCCGGAGCATATAACGAACGGTGCTTGGGCAACGGCCCTGGTTTTCGGCAAGTCGCATGGAATGACACGCGATCAGGCGCTAGGTGAGCTTCCAAAACTTGGGGTGCCTACACGACCATTTTTCTACCCTTTGAGTTCTCTACCTGCCTACCCAGGCAGGGAGGTGGAGGGGAGGAAAAATAACCCTGTGGCCTACGATACTTCTGAGCACGGAATCAATCTTCCCTGTGCCCTTAATCTAACGGATCAGGATCTGGATGTGGTATCGAAAGGTATTCACACCATGCTGGGAGTTTAGTTTTGATTTTACGAAAGCTATTTCAGGAGCTGTCAATATGACCACCGTGACTGCAATCCATTTCAACAGGCATGAAGATCCTAATGGGGAACTCTGTGTGTATGAGAGCGGTAAAGACGTTCCTTTCGATATCCGGCGTGTGTTTACGGTATCAGCCAAGGGAGGCGATTTGCGAGGCGATCATGCGCACAGGCAATGCTCGCAACTGCTGGTTTGCGTCTCTGGAAAAATTCGGGTCAGCTGCGATGACGGATCGGTTGTTACCCAGCACCTTCTTGACAATATGGGCGCAGGTTTGTTGGTTCCTCCCGGTATTTGGGCTCAGGAGGCGTATCTGGAGAAAAACACCGTTTTGATGGTGTTATGCAACCGCGGCTATGAGGCCGATGATTACATTAGAGACTATAAAGAGTTTAAAAACTTCGTGGGAGGTAGGGAATCATAATGGAAGACCAGTCAGTAGAAGCGCACAAGGCAAAAACCATCGTTACAAAAGAAGAATTCCTGCAAATTAATGAGCAGGCTGCTCATGAAATGAGCCTTGATAAAGAACTCCAGGACAAAGCACTTGATGTTCTCGTTGAGGCAGACCACCACCGTTGGATACATCAAGGCTCCTGGTTTGGTGAGTCGCTTCTTAACCTTCCGCAAGATATGTTTGCAATACAGGACATTATTTGGCGTACCAAGCCGGAATTCATTATTGAAGTGGGGGTAGCTTGGGGTGGCGGAATGCTTTTTTATTCCATGCTACTAGAAATTCTGGGTGGTGAGAAAGTGATTGGAATAGATATCTTTATTCCGGATGATTTACGGAAGCGTTTGGCAAGCCACGGGAAGTTATCAGAGCGCCTCGAACTCATTGAAGGCCCCAGTACCTCTGCTGATACACTAGCTCAGGTAAAAGCATTGCTGGGAGGCTCTCGAAAGGTGTTAGTCATCCTCGATTCCTTTCATACCCATGAGCATGTTCTTAATGAGCTTCGCTGTTATGCACCGTTTATTGAGAAAGGACAGTATCTCATTTGTGGAGATACCGTTGTGGAGCGCATACCAGAACAGATGCACCGCACACGTCCTTGGGGGCCAGGCAACAATCCCGCAACAGCCGTTAAAGAATTTCTCTCAGAGAGTGATCGATTTGAGGTGGATGAGAAGATTGATCAGCGATTGCTTCTCTCATGCCATCCAGGCGGATACCTGAGGGCTGTCAAATGAAGATTTTAGTTACCGGTGCACTTGGCCATATTGGCTCCCGCCTTATCAGGGAGTTACCAGTTTCATTCCCAGACTGTGAGATTGTAATGGTAGATAATATGATGACACAGAGATACTGCTCATTGTATGACCTGCCAAAAGAGGGGAGCTATAAGTTCATTGAGGCGGATATCACAAAGGTGGACTTATCGCCTTTATTAGAAGGGGTAGATGTCGTTATTCATCTGGCCGCCATAACTGATGCTGCCGGAAGTTTTGGTAAAGCTGATAAGGTTGAACAGAATAACTTTAATGCAACAAAAAGAGTGGCTGAAGCATGTACAGAATTTGGAGTAAAATTAATTACCCTCTCTTCAACCAGTGTCTATGGTACTCAGGCTGATGTAGTGGATGAAGATTGCAGTGAAGCTGAGCTTCAACCGCAAAGTCCTTACGCGACCACTAAGCTTAAGGAAGAGCGGCTCGTTCAGCATCTTGTCAATGAGCAAGGCTTAAAAGCTGTGATTTTCCGTTTTGGGACGATCTTTGGGACATCTCCGGGGATGCGTTTTCACACGGCTGTTAACAAGTTCTGCTGGCAGGCTGCTATGGGGCAATCCATTTCGGTTTGGAGTACAGCCTACGACCAGAAACGACCATACCTTGATCTGAAGGATGCATGCGAAGCCTTTGCACATGTTATACGCAAAGAGCTGTTTGATGGCCGTGTTTA
This sequence comes from Mariprofundus sp., assembly GCA_021772845.1. Lineage (GTDB taxonomy): Bacteria > Pseudomonadota > Zetaproteobacteria > Mariprofundales > Mariprofundaceae > Mariprofundus. Next base: position 1,913 of record JAJFLF010000229.1, on the reverse strand, counting down.
CAATGTGCTTACATTGAATGCGACAGTGCGAGAGGTTGTAGAATCCATTCGCTGTTTTGTACCTTCGCTGGAAATTAACTTCGTTGATAACAAAATCATGAATCAGCTCTCATACGAAGTGTCGTGTGAACGTTTTACGTCCAAGGGGTTTTCATTTTCTGGAGATTTACAGCAAGGTGTAGGGTGTACGATCGAGCTTTTGCGGAGAGCGAATAGAAGATGTGGGCAAATGGGAGGGCTTGTTGATTAGATCGCTTGAGAAGCGTATTAAGAAACTACAATCTAGCTACCTATATGTTTCTGGCTGTACCAATGAACAAAAGTGATTTGACTATTATCCTCCCTCTTAAGGGGAGGCCATTGCATACACTGCGTTGGCTCTGGCATGCTGACCGTATTGGTTTCCCTTACCATATAATCATTGCAGACGGTGAAGTTTACCCAGTGATAGACAGCTTACTATCTGATTCTGACACATTTAAAAACCTGAGTTTCGAGTACCATCGTTACTCTGATCTGACATTTAAGGATTTTTATCGCAAATGTGTAGATGCGGCACAAAAAGTTCGAACTAGCTATGTGATGATTGCAGATAATGATGACTTCCCAATTTTAACAGGAATCCAGCAAAGTATTTCATATTTGGATAGTAATCCAGAATATGTTTGCGCCGGTGGAAAAGTGCCTGATTTTTATATTGATTCTCGTTCGGAGTTATCTGCCAATGTGATCGGACAATTGGTTGGCCCCCGATTTGGGTATACCTATCCATGTTTTGATAATTCTAATAAACCTTTATCAGAACGTGTTATGGATAATATAACTGACTCTCAACTTAGTTATTATCATGTATACCGTACTCAGGCACTTCAGACAATTTTTGAGGAAGTTGAAAAACACGACTTTTCAGAATTATCCGTTCATGAGCTCTATATCGCATTACGGACAATTACCCTAGGCAAAGTAAGAGCAGACCCCTCTATTATTTGCTACCTTCGACAAAGAGGTACCTCATTAAATACTTATCATAAGCATGACTGGGTGTACCACTTGCTTCATAGTCAACTTCCACAAGATTATCGTGTAATGGCAAATTCAATAGCCAAAGAGATGGAAAGACAGAGTGGCACTAACGCTGATGCGTTTCGAGAAACTATTCTTGATGCTTATGCTGAAAATATCAGACATATGCTTGGGCATACGATGCTTCGGCACAGATTTCCCCGTTTATTTAAAATCAAACAGAAATTGATTCGACTGAAGGATTTTCAGTTCATTCCAGTGTGGTATCAACGAAGAAAAGCAGAGAAGAAGTTTTGGCAAGTATTTTCAAATGATGCATTAGATGAATCATCTATAGAATCATACAAAAATGAGTTTGGAAGTATTGAGTCGTCGCTTCAAGGTGATGAGTTTCTATTCTTTATCAAAACAAACGCACCTGATTTACTGAAGTGCGATCTGGAATAAAGGAGTCCTTAATGGAAGGGAAATTAATTCCTGATGATGTTCTCTCGCTACTCTGCTGCCCGCAATGCCGAGCCTCATTGATTGCGGAGGAAGAGGAAGTCATCTGTGTATCATGCAGTCGTAGTTATCCAGTCATCGCTGACATCATCGACTTCCGCCGAGATGATATTGATCTGACTGCGGGCTTTTTCATTGAGCATGATCGCCAAGTTGCCGAACTGTTACTAGAATCATTTTCCAGTAAGAGCTACTTTGATCTCTACGACATTTACTGCGATGCGATGAAGTCAGCCGAGGGGACTCCACTAACTTCTGACCAAAAAGCTGTGAAGAAGGCCTATCGTCAGGTGCTTGTGAATACGCATTTGATGCATGGACCTTCGATGCTTAGGAAGGTCTCTAGCTATATAGGTGAACTCGGTCGTGAACGTTCCTGGAGGGGG
>JAJFLF010000228.1 GCA_021772845.1 Mariprofundus sp. | reverse complement strand
AGGTATTCACCCCACACCTTGCTGGCAGAAAAGTAGTACAAAAAGATCGATAGAGAAGAATCGGCGAACTCATCAAATTTCACCAGCTTATAGCTTTGATCTACGCCCGGATGATTGAGCAGGATCTTCTCGATGCCGGTGATGGCGGCATCCATCTGGATTGATGATGTATCGTAGGTCACGCCGATTCGCATTTTGATGCGGCGCACACTGCGGGCATCGATATTATCAATCACCATATTGGCCAGGGCTGAATTGGGTACGTTAACCAGCGTTTTGGCAAAGGTACGAATGCGGGTGGATCGGAAACCAACCTGTTCGACCACGCCTTCAAATTCCGATGTTTTGATCCAGTCGCCAACGGTGAATGGTCGATCCACCAGAATCATGATCGAGCCGAAGATATTGGCGATGGTATCTTTGGCGGCCATGGCGATGGCAATACCACCAATACCGAGTGAGGCAATCAGGCCTGAAACTGAATACCCCATATTTTGTGCCACCACCAATACGGCGGTCAGTATAAGGAATGCTTTCATAGTTTTGGCAATAAACGGCACGAGCTGATCATCAAGTGTTGAATCTGTTTCCTGAGCACGGGCGGTAAAATAGACAGATAAACCTTCAATCAAGCGCCATAAAAACCATACGCCGATAACGATTGTAACAACCCGGCCAGCGCCATCGATAAACTCAATGATGGGGAAACTCTCTGTAGGAGGGTTAAGCAGGTGTACCGAGATCAGGATGCCGATGACAAAGATTAACATGCTGCCGGGACGTTCTGCTGCTTCCAACAATACATTATCAAGCTGAGTCTGGGTTCTGGATGTGATCTTTTGAGCGATATTATGGAAAGCACGCACAATATAACGCTGTGCAATCATGGTGATAAATAGAGCGGTAATAGCAAGCAGCCAACGGGCTACAGTAATATCGAGTACTGTTGTCTCGAACCATGTTGTTTCGATCAGGTTGGGCCACAAGGTTTCCATATGTTCTCCTGTTTGTAAGCGGGATCATAACTGCTGCACCGAAGTGCGCCAGTTTGTCGTGTGATAGAGCTTCATATCATTGACGCAAATGCCATCTCTTTCTATGCTGGTGATGGTTCAGGGGTTGCAAGGGAAAGGAGCAGTATGATGGGTGATTCTGCAATGCAGGCAATGATTGAAGATTATGATGCTCTGGCGCGCTTGATCGGGCAGCGGGTACGTTATTTGAATGAAGAGTACGAAGTCACTGATCTGTTACCTGAAGAGGGTTTATTGATTCTCTCATCTGATAATGGCTGCGATGTGCAGGAAGATAGTTATGGGCGTGCACACAGGCTTGTTCCCAAGCGTCAGAACCTGAAATTTCGTGATGCTGAAGGAAATCCATCCAGTATTTGGGATGAGTTGGCTTTTCTTGACGGGCCGCTTCTGCGTTAACAGAGGCTGACTTGCTAGGTTTGTCAGCCACTATTTCCAAAAAACGTATATTTAAGTTCTTTTAAGCCAGTGGACTACCCGGGCGTTGCCATGGGATTCTTTCATGTGATTCAATGGCCACGCGCATGACAATGCCAAGTGCAGCAAGCATGGTCACCAAGGCCGAACCGCCATAGCTAATAAATGGTAGAGGTAGACCAACCACTGGGAAGACGCCGGATACCATACCTATGTTGACTGTAATATAGAGGGTAAAAATTGCAGCAATACCAATGCATAACATGGATGCAAAACGGCTGTGGGCGCGTTGAGCAATCAACAGAATGCGTGAAATCAGTACGGCATAGAGTCCAAGAAGAAGAATCACGGCAATCATGCCCCCCTCTTCAGCCAGCACAGAGAATATGAAGTCGGTATGCTGTTCGGGCAAGAAGTGTAATCGAGCCTGTGTACCTTGTAGAAAGCCTTTACCCAATAGACCACCGGAACCGATCGCAATGCTGGACTGAATCACATGGTAACCAGCTCCCAGTGGATCCGATTGAGGATCGAGCAAGGTGAGTACGCGTTGTTTTTGATAACCATGCATGAAGTGCCAAAGCACTGGCAGTGATGCAATGCCAAGGGCGACAGCAGCGCCAAACAGGCGCCACGGTAAACCCGCCGCAATCATTAATGCTACCATGGCAAATAGCAGCACCAAGGTGGTGCCAAGGTCAGGCTGGGTGACAATCAGAGCTGCTGGTGCGGCAACTAGTAGAAGAGGAATGGCAATATTGATCAAACCTCTGGCTTCGCGCGTGGCAAACCAGCTGGCCAGTACAAACATCATAGCCCATTTCATGATTTCTGATGGTTGTATGTTCGCAAAGCCCAGGTCCAGCCAGCGGCGTGCGCCCATATGAATATCACCAATCAAAGGAACCAGCATCAGCAGTAACAGGCCGACTGCATACATTGGCCAACTCACCAGGCCTAAAATCCTTAATGGGACAAAGCATAGCACTAGAAAACCTGTCATGCCGGCAGTCCAGAACATCGATTGCTTGTGCCATAAACCCATGTCACCTTGATAGACTGCAGCATAGAGCACGCATAAACCTAAAGCGGCCAAGCTCAAGAGGCTTGCAAGCAAGATCCAGTCGAGGGAAAGTAATACGCGTTTCATAACTTGGAAACCGTTGGCGAGAACATTTTTTGTTTGTCTGGCTGTTGATTCAATGCGAGGGCCTGCTTTTCAGCCATGGCTTGAATGATTGCGGCAGCAACAGGTGCTGCATCGCTACCACCATGGCCCCCATGTTCAACAAACACTGTGATGGCAATTTGAGGGTTTTCATATGGAGCATAGCCCATAAACCATGCATGATCTTTATGGTGCCGCTGAATTTCCTCTTCGCTTAATTTGTTTTTCTTTTTAGTGGAGAGTTTCACCACCTGAGCTGTGCCTGTTTTACCTGCAGACGTCCAGGCTGCCTGATTGAGTGCTCTGTGTGCGGTTCCAGCGCTGCTCAGCACCACATCACGCATGGCGGAGCGGACTATTTGAAGGTGTTCGGCTTTTACGTTCACCTGATGTAGAACCTCGGTCGGTCTGTGTGCCAATACCTGAGGTTTAAGAATGTAACCGCCATTGGCAATCGCTGCAGCCAAACGGGCGATTTGCAACGGTGTTGTTGTCAACGCACCTTGGCCTATGCCGGTAATCATGGTTTCACCGCGAAACCATTTTTTGCGCCGGCTCTGGGTGCTTTTGATGGCTGCCATCATATAAGGGCTTTGGGCTGGAATAATACCACGTGACTCAGGTGGCAAGTCGATCTCTGTTTTTTCACCCAAGCCCCAGTCCAGGGCGGCATCACTAATTACCCCCATGCCAAGCTGGTCAGCCAATTGATAAAAATAGACATCACAAGATTGTACCAGTGCTTTATGCATGGTGACGGTCTCATGGCCCGCACGCTTCCAGCAGTGCAATTTGCGGTCAGAGAATTCAACATAACCGGGGCAATAGGTTGATCCTTCTGCCAGTTGGGAGCTCTGATCCAGTCCTGCAAGGCCGGTCACCAGTTTAAATGTCGAAGCAGGTGGGTAGGCAGCTTGCGTGGCGCGGTTGAGCAGAGGTTTTTCAGGGTTGTTTAACCATTCCTGCCATTGTGCTGATTCAAGCCCGGTAATGAACTGATTAGTGTCGTAACCGGGTTTGCTTAACATAGCAATAATTCCGCCGGTGTTGACATCCATAACCACCACTGCACCTGTTCGCTCGCCCAGCGCATCGGAAGCTGCTTGTTGGATATCTGTGTCCAGAGCCAGTTGAATGGTTTTTCCCATCGTTGGCGCTTTACGATTGATTACAGCAATGCGGCGGCCATGCGCATCAACTTCTTCTCGCTGGTGGCCCAGTCGTCCATGTAAGTATGCCTCAAATGACTTTTCAATGCCGGTGCGACCAATAAACTCAGAGGGTAAAAAACCAGCCTCCACATCGCCGGCATTGGCCAGTGAAAGGTAGCCAATTATATGTGAGGTGAGCTCGGAAAAGGGATATTGACGATAACTGCCTGCTTCTACGTTGATGCCGGGATAGTGATGTAACCTTGCTGCAAGAGGTGAAACATCTGACCATTGTAGCTTGTCATCCAGCAAGACGGATCGATCAGGACGGGTATGTTTAATGCGCTTTCTCAGCAGGGTGACTTTGTCATCTGTCCAATGCAGGGCTTGCGCAAGGGTGTGAAGTGTCATCTCAAGGTTTTCGACCCTCTCAGGAATCAATGAAACCCTGTAGTCGATGTGATTAATCGCAAGACCTCTACCCTGCGCATCAATAATCTCACCCCTGACAGGCAGGATAGGAATAATATTCAAACGGTTTTGATCTGCCTGTAAACGATATTTTTCATGCTCAAACCACTGCAGCTGCATGATCTGAAACAGCAATATCCCCAGGAATAGAGGTGTTGCCGCAAAAAAGTAAACCATGCGCACATTAAAGCGCTGACGGACTTCAAGCTGCTTGTTGCGCATATTGCCTCGTTAAAATATGCCATACAGGTACACATAGACACAGAGTTAATAGAGATGCTTGCAGATCCCATCCCATTGCGGGTAGGGCACATATTGCAGCGAGCATCAGTACGATGCGCTGTGGAAGACCTGTACCAAGATGGTGATCGAGATAAATCATCGCCAATGGAATGATGGCCATAATTAATGTCATGGTACCAAATGACCAATACAGTACCAAATCATGAATCAGGGCACAGGGTAAGACCCAAAGCCAGTTGTTGCGATGTGCTAACAGGCTGGCAAGTAGCAGTGCCAATGCCCAGTCCGGTTGACTCAACGTGGTGGAAAATGCCATGTTTAAACTGATGCCGGCCAGGGCAAGTAGAGGGATGATCGTGATAATGATCATGGTGTGGTGAATGATTGGATGGAATGCAATTGCGATGCAACAGCTAACCAGCTGTCACGTTGCCAGTGCGCAATAGGTTTGGCAGATACTTTAGCAAATAGTTGGCCCGGAATGGGTTGAACATCGGTAATCACGGCAACAGCAATACCGGCAGGGAATAGTCCGCCTGCACCACTGGTGTAAAATACCTGCCCCTTTCGCGGAGCAACCTCAAGCGGGATAAAGTCAATGGAGAGGCTATCACCCTGACCTCGGGAGAGTGCTGCCAGTTGTGTACCCGGAATGGTGACGGGAACCGCCAGCGAAGCATCGAAAATGGTTCTTACGGTAGCATGGTTTGGTGAAATTGTGTCAATTACTCCAACCAAACCCTCACTGGAGACAATGACATCATCTTTTGATACATCAGGAACCTGCAAAATCAAACGTTGGCTCATTGGCGCAGGGCTACGGCCGCGTACCTTGGCAGCATGCCAGCGATAGCCAATAATGTTTGAAATTTCAAGGATGTTTCTGAGCTGTCGGTTTTCTTCACGCAGGCTATTCACTTCCTGAATAACTGCGGCTTGATCCTGAGCTTTCTTTTCAAGCGTCAGGTATTGCTTTTGTAGTTTTTGACGCTCAATAAACCAGAGGTCAACTGATTGCCACCATTGTACCGGTGCATGCAGTACTTCCAACGCTGGCCACATGCTCAGCATAGCGCTGGAACCAGCAAACAGACGCGAGATGGCGAAAAGGCCAACCAGCAAGAGCCCAATGAGCCACAGCTTGTGACTACGTTCTGTAAAAATCATGAATAATGGCTTTGAGAAGAGGCCATGGATGATAAATCAATAACGTCATCCATTCATTTACTCCTCGAAGAGAACGCCTCGCATGCGATCAAGCTCTTCGAGTACGCGTCCGCTGCCCAATACTACGCAATCTAACGGGTTTTCAGCAATGGTAACTGGCAGTCCTGTTTCTTCGCGTAACAATTGATCCAGACCAACCAGCATGGCACCGCCACCCGTTAGCATGATGCCTTTATCAACAATGTCAGCTGCCAGTTCCGGAGGTGTTCTTTCCAAACAGACTTTGACGCCTTCAATAATCGCATTGACCGATTCGGTTAAGGCTTCAAGGATTTCAGAGTCATCCAGCAACAGGACTTTAGGTACACCATTAATCAAGTCACGACCTTTGACTTCCATTTCACGTCGTGTTCCTTGTGGAAATGCACTGCCCAGATTGATTTTAATTTTTTCTGCCGTAGGTGAGCCTACCAATAGGCTGTATTTGCGGCGCAGGTGATTGATGATGGCCTCATCCATTTTGTCGCCGCCCACACGTACGGAACGGGAATAGACAATGCCGCCATAAGAGATGACTGCAATTTCACTGGTGCCGCCACCAATATCTACAACCATCGATCCCGATGCTTCAGTTACCGGTAAATTGGCACCAACAGCCGCCGCCATCGGTTCTTCGATAAGATATACCTCACGTGCGCCGGCAGAGAGTGCAGATTCACGAATTGCTCTGCGTTCAACTGGAGTAGAACCATAAGGCACACAAATCACAATGCGAGGATGAATGCCCCAGGTGCGGTCATGCACTTTGCGAATAAACTGTTTGAGCATCTCTTCAGTGACAACAAAGTCAGCGATCACTCCGTCTTTAAGCGGACGAATCGCTTGAATGCTATCCGGCGTGCGGCCCAGCATACGTTTGGCATCTGCTCCAACGGCTAATACACGGCGATGGTTTCTGC
>JAJFLF010000227.1 GCA_021772845.1 Mariprofundus sp. | reverse complement strand
TAGCCCCAATTTGAAAAATGCATTGCGCAGTCGTCTCACACCAGTGAAAACCACCCAGCGATAACCAGCATTATAAAAGTAAGATGTTGCTCCAATAATAGCCATACGTGCATCACCTGGAGACGCATCGGCAAGATTGCCGACTTCGACAATTTCCGAACGCTCAACCGGATAACCAAGATAACGCGATATACATTGTTCAATGGGGTCATCCAGGTAATGCTCCAGATACAGTCGTTCTTCGGATGCATCGCGATAACCCATGACAGATCTGTATTGAAGCTGTTTGTCCCGTACACGCATCATATTCGGCATGAACTGTTGGAGATCAGCACCATAGGTGTCTTTAAAAACTGTAGAAACGAATGAAATCGCTTCATTTCTTTCTGGGTGATCCTGATGCAATACATCAAACATGGTGGTTTACCCTATTATTACGATTTTGCCGGAGGGTAAGTTTATTGAATGTGAAACACTGTGATGTGGGTCACACCAAAAAACTTTTAGCATGAGGGTGAATAATTAATAGTCGCGTAGCAGCTGCTCGATTTCAGACAGTGAGCGCTCAAAAGCTGGTCGCTCAAACAGACGGTCCATATAGGCTTCCAGATTGTTCCATGGTGCTGTATCTACACCGATAGAAGGCAGGCGCCACAAAATAGGAGCCAGTGTTACATCTGCCAGTGTGTACTGTTCGCCAATGAAAAATTCCTGGCGGGCAAGATATACGTCCAAAGAAGTAAGGTAGGCTTTGATTTTTGCAACGGCATCTTTTTTCTTGCGGCTATTCTGGCTGTCGGCATAAAGCGGATATAGTTCACGCTCTAACTGCAAAACCGCCAAACGCATCTGAGCACGCTCAGCTGGAGAACCCGGTTTCAATGGAGGATGAGGGTAACGCTCATCCAGATATTCATTTACAACAGCTGATTCGAAAAAAACGATATCACGGTCAATAACGGTAGGTAGCTTGCCGTAAGGGTTAATCTTCATGAAATCTGCAGGGAGATTATCTGCTTCTAATTCTTTCGTTTCGACTGGCAGCTCTTTTTCTGCCAAAACAATACGGGTACGATGCGAGTTCGGGCAATGTGCATCAGAATACAGTTTGATCATCAAATCCTCCAGAAGTTAGGCCAGCCCACAGGCTCGCCAAAACGGTCGCGCAGTGTAGCGGGATGGACGAAAAAATAAAGACTAATCTGAACTGCCGTTAAACAGGCATGATGAGGAATAAGTATTGTTGTGATGTGTGATGCTTTTGATACATTGCGGCGCAGTATTTTATCTTCATCATTCATGCATCATTGCGTAACAAAAGAAACCGTTATCACGGAATTGCTGTTTTTTTTGTAAATAGTGCGGGTAAGATTCCAAAATAGGTAAAAAGGATGTTTGTGCATGTGGTTTAAGAATATTCAGTTTTATAAGTTTGAGGATGATTTTAAGCTGACCGCAGAGCAGTTACATGAGGCTTTGCAGGGACGTAAAGCGCGCGATTGCGGGCAGATGGAGATGGCTTGCGAAGGCTGGAGCAAACCTCTGGGTCATGCAGGGCAGATGTTAGTGCATGAGAGCAATGGTGCATTGATGCTTTGCATGCGTCGTGAGGATAAGGTGTTGCCAGCCTCCCTGGTGCGTGAGCAGGTGGTTGAACGCGCTTTTCAGATTGAAGCTGAAGCGGGTCGCCCGGTAGGTCGCAAGGAAAAGGGCGATATTAAAGAACAGGTACTGCAGGAGCTTCTTCCAAGAGCGTTGGTGCGTGCAAGCCATACTTATGCCTGCATTCTACCGCAGAAAGGGTGGTTGATTGTCAATGCTTCCAGCGCCAATAAAGCCGAATCATTGATTGAACTGTTACGTAAGACACTGGGAACGCTAAATGTTGTACTGCCAGCAACTCAGGAATCACCGGAAACAGCTATGACACGCTGGTTGATGAATGATGCTTCTATACCTGAAGGTTTTGATGTGGAAGATGAGTGTGAAATGCAGGCGGGAGAAGGTGCTGAAGGTGTGGTGCGTTGTAAATATGTCGACCTCTCTTCGCCAGAAGTGCGTGCGCACGTTTCTCTTGGGCGACGGGTGAAAAAAATGGCTATGAACTGGCGTGAGCGTTTGTCATTCGTATTGCATGAAGATATGTCAGTTCACCGTTTGAAGTTTGATTCGGCCATTCTGGATGAGGCGGGCGAATCCGGTGGTGATGAAGTGGCCAGGTTTGATGCAGACTTTACATTGATGGTGGCTGAGTTGGGTGAGTTCTTGCCTGAACTTTTGAATGCAATGAATACAGAGGAAGAGGCATAGTTTAACGATGGCTGTATACGCGGTAGGCGATATTCAGGGCTGTTATAAAACTCTAAGGAACCTACTCAAGCAGGTTAATTTCAACCCAGATAAGGATGTGCTCTGGTGTGCTGGTGATCTCGTTAATCGTGGGCCTGACTCTCTGAAAACACTACGTTTTTTGAAAGGTTTGGGAGATGCCTGTATCTGTGTGCTGGGTAATCATGATCTGCACCTGCTGGAGTTAGCAGCCGGCGGATCGAAATATCGCCGTGATACACTGGAAGATGTGCTGGATGCAGCCGATTGTCAGGAGCTGATCAATTGGTTACGCACTCGGCCCATTATGCATCATGATCCCATGTTGCGCTGGAGTATGGTTCATGCGGGATTGCATCCCAACTGGTCTTTGAAAAAAGCAAAAAAACGGGCGCGCAAGATTGAGGCACAGTTACAGGGTGATGGTTGGAAAGAGTTTTGCCGACAATTGCATCATGTTAAATTTCCTATGCGCCAACCGGTTAAGCGTGATCCGACGCGTTTGCTGTTTGCTACAGCGGTATTTACACGCACCCGCTATTGTACCAGTGATGGTCTGTTTAACTGGGATGTACGCACAGGCGAGAGCAGTAATTTTCGCGATAAAGCATGGTATGCCCATAAAAGGGCAAAGTGGCAAAAGCAGTCTGATGTGGTTTATGGCCACTGGGCGGCCCAAGGCTTGGTGGATGATCAACCGCATGTGCTTGGTTTAGATACAGGTTGTGTTTGGGGTAATGCATTAACTCTGGCAAAATTGAAGAAGGGTGGGTGCTTTAAGATAGTGGCTCAGGCTAGCCCCTGATGTAAGTGAGGGACTGCTCACAATGTTGTTTTAATTACTTTTTAGTAGAGAGACTGTTTCTTTCCCATGAATAAGTAAGCAGTTTTTGCCTGCTTCTTTGGCTTGATAAAGCGCATCATCTGCTTCTTTCAGGAGCGACTCAGTATTAGCTGTTTTGCTGGGCTGAGTAGCAACACCTATTGAGATGCTGACTTTCATCTCTGGACAATTGACCAAATGAAGCTGGCTGACTTTTTCAAGGATTCTCATGCCGATATGTTCAAGAGCAGCATCCGTAATAGGCTCATCTGATGGCATCAAAATCACAAATTCATCACCGCCATAGCGGGCGCATAGATCATAATCTCTGATGCAGCTTTCTATGCTCGTACCAACATGTTTAAGCACTAGATCTCCAATTTGATGCCCGTAGGTGTCATTAATATGTTTGAAATCGTCCAGGTCAATAAAAGCACAGGAGAGTGTGCCATGCTTCATGCGTTTGATACGGCTAACCTCCTGATGAAGCTGCATATCAAATTTACGTCGGTTGAATACGCCTGTCAGTGAATCAAAAATGGCCATCTCTTCCAGTTGCTGGAAATGATCCAGTGTTTTGAAGGTCATGTTCAGGTGAATAGATGCCATTTCTAGAATAGTTGTTTGCTCTTTGCTGAGTGGTAGGTGTAACTCAAACAACAGCGTTCCGGCA
>JAJFLF010000226.1 GCA_021772845.1 Mariprofundus sp. | reverse complement strand
CAGCTGTTCGATCGGTAACAGCAGTGTGTCGACAACTGCCCCGTCAGGTAGCACGGGCAGGATTTCATCATCGGCAACGGAGAGTGTTATCATGTTCTGATTGGCATCGATGGCCTGCCAGTGATGACCATCATGGGTGATGCGCAGGGCATGGTTTGAAGAGGATGGCATATTAATAAGTGCTCGTTGATGGCAGGGCTTGAAAGCTGTGGTTACGTTCAAATGAGAGCAGCTTAACTATTCCAGGTTGGCGCTCCAGCATAAATATCTCCCTCAAGTTTACCCGGCCAAAAGAAGCCTGTGTTCGTACCATAAAGATATCACTGGTCACGCTCAAGTCTGTTGTGGGTATTCCTGCTAACCAAGTATGGCTTTGCAATGCTTGTGAAACACTCTGGAAGGGCCGGCCAGTTATAAATATTTCTGCATCTGAGGCTGTCATATTGGGTATGCGTGCCATCAGCACCTGGGCTGATGCGGTATTGATATTAATGCTTGAAATGTCGTTAAGCGGTACCTTTCGTACGATGCAGTAAGGCTCAAGCGTAGCCACGATTTCAGCATTAAAACCACGAATGAGTAAGAGTTCATGCCAACGATCCAGACGGGCGTTTTTGACATGGTAGTCGTGATCATAATAGCTGGAGTCCTCTGCACCATTACTGCCATGGGTATTGGAGTCTCTATCCATCCAGTCTATCAGCGCATCAACAAGGCTTGCATCCAGATCAAGCTGTGTGAACAGTGCTTTGATGGTTGTTTCAAAGAGTGGTTTGGCGAGGCCATTTTTATCGACCAGATCATTGAGGTTCAAAAAGCGATTGGTATCAATGATCAAACCTTGCACGATGCCGTCATCAATCGGAAATGCTTGCGCCTGTTGTGCCCATGCTTCTTCCAGATCATCCGTTTGGGACTCTTTGATATCTTCACTCAAAATCTGAGCTGATAAAATAAGTGCAGACTGACTGGCCTGTTGAGCGTGCAGAGCGTTATCGCTGTTCTCAGCCCGGCGCAAAGCGATATTATCCTCATACAGCGCATCGATGGCCCATGTGCTGATCAGCGCCACAAGTCCCAATACAATGATTAGTGCTGCCCCACGCTGATGTCCAGTATTGACATCACGCTGATTAAGTCGGTCAGGCTGATTAGATAGATCATCGGCAGGACGTTTGGAGTGGAGGAGATTCATAATAGTGCGTCCGGAAATACCGGCATCAACCATTGGCGTTGGCTAGCGATGGTCTTGTTGTCATCTACTATCATGGTGACTCTGACGGCTTTGGGCCATACAAAGGCTGAGGCATTAAAATTCCAGTCTTGTCGCCAGTTGGCGTTACGATCCCACACTTCAACAGACCAGGAGCGTATTTCACCAAAATCCCAGCGCATAGCTTCAATATGATCGCGTGCCAACAGTAGACGTGATTCACGTATCAAATGATTCGTATCCTCATCAATATAATAGTGCACTTGGGAAATAGCTTGTAGTCCCGGTTCCCGAACCAGTAACCAGAGGTCATCGAGTTCCACATCTCCGCGGTTATCGTTTTTAATACGGAGCGGTACTATGTTTTGAGATGCTGATTGTATGCCCGCTTTGGGAGTAGGGAAGTGCGGAGCAACTGTTAAGTAGCGCATGTCTTTGCGTAGCTGTTTGGCGACCCAGCCGGACTTCTCCTGTACCAACCGGACATCACTGAGGATTTTAAAACCCGTGCCGGCTGTATCCAGGGTGCTATAAGCCAGTGCTGAAATAAGTGCAAAGACTGTCAGTGCCATCAGCACTTCAATGAGCGTAAAACCGTGTTGCTGTTTATGGGTAGCGAGGTTGTTGATCATATTTTCTGATATATGAACAGTGTGACTTCTGGTTCGCCTGGCACCTGCATGCTGACATTGATGCGCATAAAACCATCTAACATGGTTTTTTCGCTCCAGCTTCTCCATTCCAGTTGCATGTCGCCAACTTCAATCGTGCCTTGTTGTTCATCCAGACTGGCCGAATAGATAGAGATCTCGTTCAATTTATTCTGGGCCTGTTCCATGGCTAAATCATGCAGGGAGAGTGTCCTCTGGACATCAGAAGATGTGCCGAGGCTGCCCATTAATACCACCAGTGCCGTAGCGGCAATCATCAAGGCAACCATCGCTTCGATCAGCGTGAAACCGGATTGATTGTTGTTCATGGTGATTCTGGGGTGGCTGTGTTGACGATGCGAATGCCACCTGGTCCCGGTCTAAGTTTAATCTGTAATGGTTGTTCTCCGGATGCATGAAGCAGGGTGATATCGCTTATCTGATTCATGCCGTCAGGCATCAGTAGTAGATGAGCAAGTACCGGCTCCTTTTTCTCATCTGTTTCTTCCGTCAAGGGTGGCTGAGGATCGATCTGATCAATACGAACCCCATCGATCAGTTGATGATCTTGATAAGGCGGTGAATTAAATGGTACCCATTCTCTCGCAAGGCTAACGGCTTGAAAGGAATAACTATGGCTGCGCAGTGTTATGCGTAATACCTCGCCTGATAATACCGCCTCATCCTGGGCCAGTCTTAAGGTTTGAACCAGCCTTTGCCCTTCATCCTCCAGTGATGCTGATGATGAAGAGAAGAAGGAGGGCGCCACCATCATGGTGGTGACCGACAGAATGAGGATCACCATCATGATTTCTAAAAGAGTGAAGCCCGATTCATCTGCACGTTGATCAGCGTATCTGTTGTTGCAGAACATGCTGCGATAGTGCAACACTTGGCAGGGTCGTTATTGCCAATTACCGATATCAGCATCCATGCCACTACCGCCAGATCGGCCATCTACGCCATAAGATAGAATATCAAAGTCACCATGCACACCGGGTGAAAGGTATACATAATCATTGCCCCATGGGTCTTTAGGGATGGCGTCGATATAGCGTTTACTTCCACTGCTCAACACTTGCAGACCAGCACCGGAGTTGGGGTATTTGCCATGTTGCAGGCGATAGAGTTTTAGTGCCTGACCGATATTTTTCATCTGTACTTTGGCTGCTTCAACTTTGGCTTCATCGGCACGTTCAAGAAAGCGTGGCGCGACCAGAGCTGCCAATACACCGATGATGACCAGCACCACCATGATTTCCAGTAGTGTGAATCCTTTTTCAGATTGCATGGATAGTATCCGTTTGTTTTTCATGTTTATCTCTTCCATCCATTAGTTTTATTTTGATTCACTGCTCTGTTTGCGGCGCATAGCCATGTACAGAAAAGCGATGGTAAATAAGAGCGGCAGTAGGGGGTCGAATGTTGCATTTGGCTGAATAGAGCAACCACCACTGGCACTTCCAGCTCCACCATTGGCACCCAGAACAGCCGGAGCAGCACCAAATGCAACGGGATCAACGATGACACCATTGGCAATGCCATCCAGATCCAATGGGCCACCATCAGTCAGGGTCAGATTAATCGTGTTGGCACCCACCATCACCACATTGGCTGCAGGGATGAGGCTGTAGTTGCCGAATGCATCTACTTTGTAGAATTGGGAGTTGGTACCAAATGCTTGTGTTGAATTGATCTGAACCGTAATGGTCGCACCTATTGGAGTTAGCACGTTATATGAAAACAGGCCATGACCGGTGAGAACATTGAACGGAGCTGAGACAATTGGGCTGACTGTGACAGATTGTACTGCGAAACCACCAGTGTTAATGGAGAATGTGGTACTTCCATTGGTTGCAGGAATACCTGTTACAATAGATGCATCAAGCACACTGGAATTGTCTTCAAGCACATCAGGAATGCCATCACCATCGCTATCACTTGGATTGTTGATGTCGACAACATCCTTCAGGTCATTGATTGCACCAGATAGATTGGTGTTGGCAGTCAGAGGGTTGGTGCCCAATATACGTTCCCATGCATCGGTTAAACCATCAGCATCAAAGTCGGTACCGGGACCTGCAGTGATTAAATCACCAAAGATGGCGATTTCCCATGCATCAGGCATACCGTCAAGATCAAAGTCAGTGGCTGCGCCTGTGTTTTGTACTACACCACTTACGGTGATGGTTGCGTCTGCAGTGCCGATGTTTCCAGATAGGTCGGTCGCGGTAAATGTCACGATGGTTTTACCAACAGGTATGGTGGCAGGAGCATTGTTAGTAATTGCGCCAGCCAAGCCAACACCGCCGACATTGTCTGCTGCTGTTGTCAGGGTAAAGAATGAAGTGAGTGACGGATCAGTCTTTGCAATGCCGGTAAAGTCTGTGGCACCCACAAAAACATCATGACCAGTCGCATTGGTTGGTAGCGCCAGAAGTGTCACGGTAGGTGGCAAGAGATCAAGACCTGCAACCGGGGCGACCACATGCACAATGCGAACGACTTGCGTATTGTTACCTGCAAGGTCGGTGGCGCTGTAAATCAGTGCTGTAGTGCCGACAATGGATGTGTCGATGCTTGTTGTGGCAACAATAGTTCCCGGTGTAGGTCCATCAAAGTTATCATTAACAGTGGCACCCGGATCTGCATAGACAACTGCAGCAGCTCCTACTGCAACCGCAGCAGTCTGCAATACAGTAACTTCTCGGCTGCCTACCAATTTCACCACAGGCGGGATTTGGTCTATACCATTCGCAACACCGGCACCAGCTCCTGCAGGTACGAATGCCGAGATGATAATATCGGTAAATCCAGTTGAAGCATTGCCTGAGATATCGGTGGCTGTAAAGGTCACCCGCGTGGTACCAATTGGGAATTGTGCCGGAGCATTGTTGGTGATGGATCTAACTCCCACCGCATCGGTAGCGGAGGTTGAAACAAGCAAGGTTGCCAGATTAACATTGGATGCAGCCAGACCAGACTGTGAGCTGGCAGCGAATGTTGCAGAAGCGGGTGTCGAAATCACTGGAGCGGTCGTATCAACAACAGTGACGCTCTGCAAAGCTGTACCAACATTGAGTGCCACATCAGTGGATGTCCATGTGACTTGAGTAATGCCAAGCGCGAATGGACCAACAGGTGTTGGAACTGCGACCGGGTTTAGATCTACGTTGTCTGTCACGAAAGCAGTGCCCAGGTTGATGACACTGGTTACTCCAGTGGCTTCAACAGTGATATCAGCAGGTGCAGTGACAACTGGTGGCAGGAAGTCACCAACGCCCATGCCGGCCTGAGTGCTGGTGCTTGTGCGCATATTGGATAAAAGCAAGGCTGAGTCGACATTGGCATCTGTATTATCTGCAATACTGATCTTGATGGTATGTGTTGTGAGCAACGGATCCAGCAGTGCTGTGATCGAGTGCGCTTGTGACACATTGGTATAACCTGGGATCAGTGTGCCATTACTTGCATTGATGATGTTACCATTGAAGTTGGAAAGTAATGCAGCTCCGGTACCGAACAGTGCGCGATTCACACCATCAATTATGACTATAGCAGCATCCGGGAACTGGACACCTAGAATTGATTCATTGGTGGCATATATAAAGTCCAGCGTGACCGATGCAGTGTTGGCAGGAACGGTGAACGTGAATTGCAAACTGGCGGCATCCGACGTGCCAGTGGTAACAAATGGTGCTGTATTTGCAAGGGCATTGAATACATCGGTATCACCAGCTAATGCGTTTGGTGGAGCCAGATTGTTGCCGGTTCCGGTGAGGTTACCTGTGGTTAGGATAATGCCTGGTTGCGGTAGTGTCAGCGTAACAGGAGCAGCAGGCGCTGGCAGGGTCAATGTTCCGAAATTACCGGATTCCACCAGACCAGTTTGGTTGGCTATAGCTGTTAAGACAGGAACAGTAGCGGTGATGTTGGCATCATACTGGGTTAAACGCGTTGCCAAACTGGTGGCATTGATATTATTGATGATCGGTGTGGCCGACAGCGTGATAAATGTGGTGCCCGTGCCGGCGTTTCCAGCTGCATCAGTCGCTGTAAATGTTACCGTGGTATTGCCTGCCGGGAATACAAGCGGGGCATCATTGACGATTACAGGTGCTGCAGTGACGAGATCTGTAGCAGTAGCGGTTGCCAGATGAGCAGCTATATCCGCTGCTAGTGTTGGGCTGAAAGTTGAGAATGTTTGAACAGCAGGTGGGAATACGGTGGGCGCAGTGAGATCAGTGATTGTTACGTTTTGCGTGGCTGTACCAATATTTCCGGAAGCATCCGTGGCAGTCCAGGTAACAACAGTGACACCTACCGGGTATGGGCCGGCGGGAACAGGAACGACTACAGGATTAGGGTCCAGGTTGTCTGTAACAGTTGGAGTACCAAGATTTACCGTGCTGCTCAGTGCCGTGGCCTCAGCCGTTACTGCGGCAGGTGCTGTGACAATCGGAGGGAAGAAGTCAGCTGCTATTGGCCCCATGCCATTTTGAGTGGATGTTGCTGTACGCATATTTGAAATAATGAGCGCAGAATCTGTCAGTGCAGTGCTGTTATCCGCAATGGATATTTTAACGGTATGACTGGTTAGTTGTTGGTTCAGCAAAGCCGTTAAGGTCATGGTCTGCGTTAAATTGGTATAACCTGCAATCAGTGTGCCATTACTGGCATTCAGAAAGCCCCCATTGAGATTAGATAGAAGCTGTCCATTTGTATATGCCGCTTTTTCGACACCATCAATCATGATGGAAACCGCATCAGGAAAAGCCACGCCCGCCAGTGCTTCATTGGTGGCGTAAATTAGATCAAAACTTACCGATGGTGTGTTGGCAGGCACGGTGAAGGTAAATTGTAAGCTGGCTGCATCCGAAGTGCCAGTCGTATTGTAGGAGATGTGATTGGACAGAGCATTGAACACATCAGTATCACCAGCCAGTGGGCCTAAATTATTACCTGTTCCGGTAATGTTACCTGTTGTAAGCATGATACCTGTCTGAGCCAGTGTGAGTGGAGCAGCGGCCAAGGTCCCGAAACTGGTGGATTCTACCAGACCAACCTGATTAGCGGCAGTTGTAACCACCGGGAATGCATATGTGATGTTCGCATCAAATTGCGTTAAGCGTGTTGCAAGTGCTGTAGCACTGGTATTGGCAAGAATAGATGCGGAAGTGATGGTGATGACGGTGGTGGCTGTGCCTGCATTCAAAGCAGCATCAGTTGCTGTAAATGTTACTGTGGTATTGCCAACAGGGAAGTTAACTGGGGCATTGTTGACGATTGCAGGCGCTGCAGTGACCAGATCAGTGGCGGTAACAGTTGCCAGGTGAGCGGCAATGTCTGCGGCAAGGGTAGGGCTTGAGGCTGAGAAGGTGCGCGCTGCTGGAGGCGTTACAACTGGTACGGTGGTATCAACAACCGTAACCGTTTGTGTTGTAGTGCCAACATTGCCGGCGACATCTGTGGCGCTCCATGTCACGACGGTTGCGCCAATCGCGTAGGGGCCGACTGGTAGTGGTGTGGCGGCAGGTGCCGGGTTATCTACATTATCTGTAACCACGGGAGTACCAAGGTTTACGGTAGTTGTCGGTCCAGTTGCTTCAACGGCTACATTGGCTGGAGGGGTAAGGACAGGAGGGAAAATATCACCGACACCCATACCGCCTTGTGTACTTACAGCGGCTCTTAAATTGGCGATAATGACGGCTGAATCAACTGTAGCATTGACGTTGTCTGCTATGGCGATTTTAAAGGTGTGTGGAGCAGTGGCTGGGTTGAGCGGGACAGTGACAGTTTGTACTGCTGAAGCACTGGTGAAGCCCGTAACAACCTGTGTGACGGGTGTTGCGACCAGGATACCTGCAGTTTGATTGCTTAATAACAGGCCATTAGTAAGTTTGGCGTGATTGACACCATCCACCATGACAACAGCAGTATCCGGAGAGACGGCTCCTATCGCTTCATTACTGGCAAAAACAAGCTCAAAAGTGATTGCGGTGACACCTGCTCCGACAGTGAAATCAAATTGCAGGGATGATGCGTCAAATGTGCCTGTGGTTGCGTAGGCAGGGTGAATGCTTAGTTCATTGAATACATCAGCATCACCAGTCAATGGACCCAGATTTGTATTGCCACCCGCAATGTTGCCATTGGTGAGTATGATGCCGGTTGAGCCCATGATTACAGGTGTTGCAGCGGGCAGTATGCCAAAATCAACATTATTTACTAAACCAGTTTGATTGGCGCTGGTCACGGCAATAGCTGAAGGCCCCGATACGAAAATATTCGCAGCATTCTGAGCGAAGCGATTCATCAGGTTGGTTGCCACCGTCTCTGAAACAACAGTAGTCGCAGCATGTGATTGCATGGGCAATATGCAAAATGAAATGGTTAAAAGAGTTAAAAGAAAACGCATGGTTGTTAGTACCTGTTTATAATTCATAAGTTAGAAAGCAATTAAAAATCAAATGATTTGTTGACTGATAGGCCGAATCCGCCAAATGATGCTTTGGAAGTTCCAGCACCGGATACGGCCATGGCTACATTCGTCCAATATTGAATCCATTCCATATCGATGGAAAAATCTTGGTGGGCTTTATAGGAAGCACCTAAGCCATAAGTGAATCCGGTTTTTACGGCACTTGATTTAAGTAATAAGGTGGTTCCAGCTGGATTGATTGAGAAGTTGGCCATGGTGCCGCCAAGCAGTATATAAGCCTTGAATTTATCGTTGAATGGATACTGTAGTTTACCGAGGTAGGAAAAAAATGGACTGGCCTGAATATCAATAGAAAAAGGCGTTGCACTGCCTATTGTATTGACCGGAAAACTTTTACTGGCACTGCCAACAAGACCAAGGCGTACTTCCGCACCCCAAAACTGGGCATCGACACCTGCTTTTAAGAGGCCTGCAGGTACACTTTTCTCTTTAACTGTCATGTTGCTGTTTGTACGGGACTCCGTATATTCCACTGAATAGAGACCACCACCCAGTGCGCCATAATATACTTCAATCTCTTGCTCTTGAGCGTGCAGCGTTTGCGCGCTAAAAAAAGCAATAAACAGTGCCATTAAAAACAGTACTTTTTTTAGCAGCATAAGATCCCCACGTCAAAATGTTCGTGAATATTTAGTAGCGCATCTGAATGGTTTTAATCATTTCAGCCCCGGCGCCAAAAAAATATTTGGCGCAAGCATAGCTTAATTATAACCAAAATGCATTGCGTTCAATCGGATCATTTAATCGTTCAATTCCATCAACATAGAGCCAGGGTCCAAGCTGCAAATCGTCAGCTTCATGAATCAGTCGATCCAGTGTTAGCCATGATCCAATCAATAGTCCATATTGATGTGTTGTCTGAACTGCGTATTGGGAACAGACCGGATAACTGGGGCAGGGGCGACCATCGAGAGATCCAATGACATGTTGATAAAAATGTGCAGGGAAGCTTTGGGGGGGCACAGGTGATGTGTGAAAAGCCTGCGTCCAGCCTATGGCAAGGCATAGACTTATCGCAGCCAAAACCAGATAAGCACGAAAAAAACGGAGAAATATCACCATGGGCGCCCAGGTAAACCTGAGCTTTGCCAGACGTTTTGCCACCAGACTAGGTAGGTTTCAAGACTACCGCGTTCGGCCAGTGAAATGGCTGAAAATACACTCCCTGACCATAACCAAAGCGTGATCAGGGCAAAAAATAGCGTGACTGGCCCCATGCCTCTTTTAAAGGCCCATAGTGTTAACAATAACATTGGCCAGACCATCAGTGCTGCAGTGCGGGCATCAAGCCAACGTCCAAGCCATGCGTGACCTGCGCCCGGGAACAGGGTTGCTGATATGGCGACAGGCCATGTATTCGTTTTCGTTAATCGTGGCTGTCTGACAGCATATGCTGAGGCTAGTTTTAGATACGGGTTTGATATCTGTTGGGAGGGGATTGTCGTTTGTTGTGTTGTTTTCATGCTGATCAGTTGTTGAGCAGCAAGCATGCGTTCATGCCACGTTGATCGTGAGGGCTGTGATTCAATCAGTGCGGCCAGTGCTGTGATGGCCTGTTGTTCTTGCCCTTGAGCCGCCAGGTTGATAGCTAAACGATAGGCTTCTTCTGGCCCAGCCTGACTGGCCGGGATGCAGAAAAATAGGGAGGCAAAAATAAAGAAGAGTCGCAGACTATGCCGTGTTTGAATGTGGTTCATTTTACAAGCTGATTCATTTCAGCAATTGGTAATAAAATAGCCATCGCCAATGCACCAACACCAACAGCCATAAACATAACCAATAAGGGTTCTGCTATGGTTAACATGCGTTTGAGATTGCGGGATACCTCTTTTTCGTAGTGATCAGCAATGCGCAATAGCATAGAATCGAGTTTTCCACTCTGCTCTCCAACAGCTAATAATTGGGTTGCCATAGCCGGGATATGGTCGCCTCTTTTTAGAGCAGCAGAGAGTGACTCTCCTTCTCTTAAAGATTCGCGTGCATGTTCGCCCAGTGCTTTCAGTGGTAATAAAGACCAGCTTTGATTGGCAATCAGCATGGCTGACAGAGCTGGCACACCTCCGGATAAGAGCATGCCCAAGGTGCGTGAAAAACGGGCGGTGTCGATGGTGATTAACAGGGTGGATATACCGGGTAGACGCATTAACCATCTATCCCTCCACTCTTGTGCCCATGGTTTTCGCATGAATAGCTTATAAAGCAGGATAAGGGAGGCAATCGCCACCACCAGCCAGCCACCGTGATCGCGTAAAAAGTCTGATAGGGTGATCACAATCTTTGTCAGGGTGGGCAGGTCTCCACCTGCGCGCTCAAATACAGCCACCATTTTTGGTACAACAACAGCCATGAGGAAAAGCATAACTATAATGCCAAAACCAAGGATAATAGCCGGATAGAGTGTGGCTGATAACAGCTCCTGACTTAATGCCTGCCGGTGCTCTAATAGTTGTGCCAAGCGGGCTGCAACAGCTTCCATTTGACCGGTTTCCTCACCGGCTGCAATCATATTGCAAATCACTTCATCGAAACCTTGATCGCGCAGGGCATCGGCAAGCGCACCACCTTCGAGTACTTTTTTGCGAATGGCGAATACCGCGCGGCGTGATTGCTGCCGGCTCATGCCTTCACCCATGGAGGCGAGAGCATCAATGAGCGGCATGCCTGCCTCGGTTAATGTTGATAGCTGTTGCAAGAATAGTACGGTTTCTGATGAATTCAGGTGAGCTTGTCCGGCACGATCGCGGCCTTTATGTTGTTTCTCAATCGTACTTAATTTGCGTACGATAAGATGTTGAGATTTGAGTTTTTGGCGAGCGCTGCGTTCCGAGTCGGCTTCTATTTCACCGCGCTTTTTCCGTCCGCCACTATCAAGTGCCTCATAGGAAAAAACGCTCATGCGAACCTACGCATGTGAGCAACAGCGGTGATAGCAATATCCATCATGGATCTGTTGCAACCACGTCTTCCATGGTGACACGGAGTACTTCTTCAATACTGGTAACGCCAGCAGCAACGTGACGAGCCACATCCTGACGCAAGGTGATCATGTTCTCTTTTTTAGCGATACGGCGCATGACAGGTAGCCCTTTGCCTTCATGGATGGCGTTACGCATGGCGTCGGTGATGCGCGCCATTTCATAAATAGCGATACGGCCAATATAGCCTGTGTCCATGCATAGTTCACATCCGTTGGCGTCGTAAATGGATGTGATGTTGGCGTAATCTGCCTGTTTGACTTCCAGCATTTTCCAGTCTTCTGCTGTGGCGGGGCGTGCTTGCCTGCAGTGTGGGCATAAGCGTCTGACCAGCCGCTGGGCTTGTACCATGATAAGGGAAGAGGCAACCAGATACGGCTCCAGCCCCATATCCTGCAATCGCAGAATCGCTGAAAGGGCATCATTGGTATGCAGTGTGGCAAATACCAAATGGCCGGTTAACGAGGCCTGGATAGCAATTTCGGCAGTTTCCAAATCACGAATCTCACCAATCATGACGATGTCTGGATCTTGTCGTAGAATGGAGCGCAAACCTGCAGCAAATGTCACACCGATTTTCGGTTGCACCTGCATTTGACCAACACCTTCAACCTGGTACTCGATCGGGTCTTCAATGGTCATGACATTACGATTTTTACGGTCTACTTCCATTAGGCCTGCATAGAGGGTGGTACTTTTACCAGAGCCGGTAGGGCCGGTTACGAGCACAATGCCATGCGGTGCAGTGATAACTTCCTGCATGTTTTTCAACTGTGGAGGGCTCATTCCAAGTTGCGGAAGTGTTAACATGGCTGAGCCACGATCAAGCAAGCGCATCACAACCCGCTCGCCGTGTGCAGTCGGTAGCATCGATACACGCACGTCCACTTCGCGTCCCGCAATCTTCACTCGGAAACGACCATCTTGGGGATGCCTTTTTTCAGCAATATCCAGACCAGCCATGACTTTGATGCGACTGGTGATGGCTGCTTGAACTCCTTTTGGTGGGTGCACGATGGTGTGCAGTACCCCATCAATACGAAAACGAACCAGAATGCGTGTTTCAAACGGCTCGATATGAATATCACTGGCACGCTCTTTGAGTGCCTGAGAAATCAGTGTGTTCACCAGCCGAATGACAGGTGCATCGTCTTCAGATTCCAGTAGATCACCGACCTCTTCCAATTCACGCGACAGATCATCACTGCCCATGTCTTCAAGCATCTGCTCAGCAGATGCTGAAGCCATATCAAAGACCTGATTTAAAGCGGTTAGCAGCGCCTCTTTAGGAGCCAATACGGGTTCTACTTCGGCACCAAATATACGGCGACAATCATCGAGTAGCTCCCAGGGCCATCTTCCATCGTCACAGACTGCAACCGGGTTTGCCGCTTCTTCTGTCGGTTTTAACGGTAGCACCAGCGCGGCACGCAGCACAGGCAATGAAAAGTGTAAGACCCGTTTTGCATCTACGAGGTCGTTACTCAGTCGGGCGATCTGTTTCAATCGATGGCCTGTTTCATGGTGTCGGTGGGGTAGGGCTCTTGATTGAAGATGGTTTTAGATCTGAGGGTAGCCGTTTCTCTGCCTGTGGAAAAAGGATGGTGCCACCCTGCAGAGGTTGTTCGTACAGTTTCTTTATGTCGATGTATTTATGGTCAGTAATTTCTTCAATCTGGCTGGCATTTTTGATAATGATTGGTTTAAGAAAAACCATTAAATTGGTTTTCGTCATCTGGTTCTCCGTAAATTTAAACGGCTCTCCAAACAGAGGGATGGCGCCCAGGCATGGGACCTTCTGCACTGCAGCTGTTTTGTCATCACGCATTAGACCGCCAAGTACAATCATCTGTCTGTCATTGGCCAGTACTACCGTTTTAATGGAGCGTTTGCTGGTTGTCAGGCCACCACCACCGGCAGTAGCGCCATCGACAGAAGAGATCTCCTGATAAATTTCCAGCCGTACAGAGTCGCCTTCTGAAATTTGTGGTTTCACACGCAGGGTCAATCCAACATCTTTGCGTTCAATGGTTTGGAATGGATTGGTGACACCGCCCTGAGTCGAGCTTTGGCCAGTGATGAAGGGCACGTTTTTACCAACCACAATCTCAGCTTCTTCGTTGTCCATGGTGAGCAGGTTCGGTGTTGAGAGGACATTGGCATCGGTGTCGGATTGCATGGCTTGTAGCAAAGCACCAATGGACAGAGCCTGATTGATCACACCTAATGTGAGGCCACTAGGGGCTGCGGCGGTAAGCGCTAAAGAGGTGCTGACAGGGGTTGCTGCTTGAGCGTTGGTGGTGAGTGCAGTTCCGACAGGCTGAATGTTCTGGAAGTTTTGCACCCCGGCACCGACGCCGCCTGAGGCCATCCATTCCACGCCAAAACGTTCGATTGCATTGCCGCTGACTTCAACAATCAAGGCTTCAACCAACACCTGGCGACGGCGGATATCCAGCCTGTCAATAATACGTGAGACAGCTTTAATGTCACTGGGGTCAGCTGTAATCAACAGTGCATTGGTGCCGGCATCGGCTACGACTTTGACATCACCGGCAAACAGAGGTTTTGCCTGTCCCGGTTTTGCAGTGGCGGCAGTCTGGCCACCGACCAGTTCATTGATGACTTTTGCGACATCTTCAGCGTTGGCATGCTTAAGGTAACGTACCTGTAGGCGACCACTATCGGATTCAGGGGCGATATCGAGGCGTTCAATGACACTGGCAACTTCATTGATGATTTGTGGTGCGGCAACAACAATAAGCATATTTCCGGGCTGGTGGGCTAAGGCTTTGACGGCTCCTTTTTGGGCACCAGGGGTGTTGGCGGCATAGAGAGATGTGAGTGTCGTCGCCAGTTTGTCAGCCGATGCATGTTTGAGTGTAAATAACTGCACACCAACTGCATCTTTTCTATCCAGTAAATGCATGATGCGCTGAATGCGTTTGATGTTGCTGGCACTATCGGTGAGCAATAACATATTACCGCGCGGATAGGCCACCAGATGACTATTGGGTGAAATCAGAGGGCGAATGAGTGCCACCAGCTGTTGTGCATCGGCATAGCGTAATTTTATCACTTGTGTGACCATGCTGTCATCAGCCACGCCCTGATTTAACCGTACCGGCAGTGCTTTTTGTTTACTCTCTGCGCGTGGCACAATTTTGGTGATTGATGCACCGGGTACTGTGGCGAAACCATTAACCTCTAACACAGAGAGAAATACTTCATAGGCATGTTCTTGGGAAATTGGTGAGGGGGAAACAATGGTCACTTTACCCTTCACGCGATTATCCACGAGGAAGTTTTTACCGGAAAACCCTGCTACAAATTCAATAAATGCGCGGATATCCGCATTTTTGAAGTTTAACGTAATGTCTTTAGCCATGGCGAAAGGAGCACTGAGAAACAGTGAAAAACACAGTGCTATAACGATATGCTTCAACTTCATTGCTGCCCCAGAAAAACCATTTCTTAATGTGGGCATCATAGTGAATTGCCCGTGAGTGACCAGCACTCTTTATTGTGATGATCTCTAGTGTAGTCGATTTTTCTGATTCAGGGGGGATTATTGTCTCTGCTGGTGATTGTGCGTTTTCAGTGTGATTGTTATTGTAAGATCATCAGTGCTTTTTCAATTGAAATGAAGCTCATGCAGTTCATCAGCCGACACAGCGGGATAAGGGGAATGCAGATGGATATGGAATTCGCCAAGCAGATGATTGACCAATATGGCTATCTAGCTGTATTTTTATCCACCGTGATCGAGGGAGAAGTTGTTGTGCTAGCAGCCGCGGCGCTGGCTTCGTTGGGTATGTTGGAGGCGCATTGGGTGATTGCAGCTTCTGCCGCAGGTGCTTTTGTCGGGCATATTCTACTTTTTGCGGTGGGGCGCTGGAAAGGGATGCATATCGCAGTATGGTGCCGCTTACCTCATAATTAAAATATTTTACACATAAACACTTAAAAGCAAATTATTCTGCTATAATAAGACATAAGCAGTGTTTGATGCTGTATTGTGTTGGTTAAAGGGGGGATGTGATGACAACTCAATGTCCTTTTTGTGGTAGTGTAAAAGTAACTAGGATTCACAGAACATGGTGGATGCGTATGCTTGTGTTCAGTAAACGATATGAATGCTGGAAATGTCAGTGCGCCTTCATGAAGTGGGTGTGATATCGTCTTTCTGTGCTGTTGATCATCATGGGACAGCGTCTCTGCTGTTTCTGAAATGCTATAAATAACTGGTCCTGTTTATCCCTGTAGATCTTGAAAGCCAGTATCTCTTTGATATTGCAATGACACCTTAAATCAATTTTAGCGTTCTGATAGCTGCCTGTTTATTCCCTTATAGTTTGAAATGGTGATTTTATTGATGCGGTAATTAGGGTTCCTGATGCTGTAGGGGCATACTTGGCAGACTGAATTTTTCAAAGGATAAAACATGAACCAATTTGAAAGGCGGGGCACATTTTCATTAGCTGGCATTTATGGCCTTCGCATGATGGGCCTGTTTCTTATATTACCTGTGTTTGCCTTGTATTCCGAAGGTCTGGAAGGTGTCACTCCGACATTGATGGGTTTAGCACTTGGTGCTTATGGTTTGACGATGGCCCTGTTGCAGATCCCCTTTGGTTGGATGTCTGATCGCATAGGGCGCAAGCCGGTGATTGCAGCGGGTCTGTTAATTTTTGCTGTGGGCAGTGTGGTTGCAGCCATGGCTGATTCGATTACAGGTGTGATTGTCGGGCGTGCGTTGCAAGGCGCTGGAGCGATTGCTGCGGCGATGATGGCATTGTTAGCTGATTTGACCCGCGAAGAAGTGCGTAGCAAGGCGATGGCAACAGTAGGCATGACGATTGGTATGTCCTTTACCCTGGCGCTGGTATTGGGTCCGTTTTTAGGCTCGAACATCGGTGTAGATGGCATATTCTGGTTGACCGCGGTGCTGGCGATTTTGGCTATTGGCGTGTTGTTTTGGCTGGTGCCTGATCCATTGCCAGCCGACACACATACACATCGTGATGTGCAATCTCTACCCAATGAATTTGGCCGAATTCTTAAAAACCCACAACTGTTGCGTCTGGATGCAGGTATTATGATTTTGCATGCCGTCATGATGGCTGTATTTATAGGTCTGCCATTTGTGCTGCGTGATCATCTTGGTATTGCTGTCTCAAGCCATGCCTGGGTCTATCTGCCTATTCTTGTGATTGCTCTGATCCTGATGGTGCCAATGATTATTGCGGCCGAGAAGAAAGAGAAAATGAAACAGGTGTTTCTGACCAGTATCGTATTGATTGCAATCGCATGCGCTTTGCTTGGCTTCTCCCATGATTCGATGTTCGCGGTGGTTGCGGCGCTGTTTATCTTCTTTGTGGCGTACAATGTGCTGGAAGCAACGCTGC
>JAJFLF010000225.1 GCA_021772845.1 Mariprofundus sp. | reverse complement strand
TCATCAAAGGTTAAACCTTCCTGCAGCTGCTTATTGGCATTGAAGCCACCGTTGTTATTGACACCATTCATCGAGCACTACCTCCAGCAAAAGAAAGGTCGGCATCATAGCGTAACAAGCTACTAACACCAACAGAAAGATATGCCTGTCAGGCTCCCAGATTCGTTACAAATGTGGCAATAACAATGACTATATTTGCATTTCAGACTATTGTTTAATTCAATACAATGAGATCTTCTAAGCTCATTCACCTGGAAATCAATCCGACTTTAGACAAACATAGTCGTACGACTTATTCGCACTCCTGATTCTGAAATAATTATCTATAATAAAAAGCATGATATTTATAATATATGCAATGAAGAGCCCTTGATCAAAGACATGGTGGCACCCCCCAATACATCATCTGTTATTTTCAACGCATTCACATGGCATAAACCTACGAAATCAGAGCAATGGACACCTTAATGAATACAAAACATCTCAAAAACGAATTACTTATTATATTAGCTGTTGTATGCATTGCTTATTTCACGTTCAGTCATTTCGATGTCCTTGAAATGATCGTCTTGTTTTCTAGCCAGCATGAAGTTTATGAAATAGATGAGCTTGTTTCAGCCTCTATTGTTCTGGCTTTTTGCCTGGTGATATTTTCAATTAGACGGTGGCAGGAGATACTTCAATACAACACAGTACTGGCAAAACAAAACAATGAACTCCAACACGTCTTAAATCAGCTAAAAGTGTTAAAAGGCATACTTCCCACCTGCTCTTATTGCAAAAAAATTAGAAACCATGATGGTTCATGGGAGCAGATGGAATCATATATTAACACTCACTCTGAAGCTGAATTCAGCCATAGCATCTGCCCAGATTGTATTAACATTCCAATGGAAGAACTAAAAAAGGCGATAAGAGATCAACCTCATAAATAAGCATGCAGTTCAGCCTGTATTCCTACGCCCTACAACAATGCATCTTTTTTTTCATTATAATTGAAAATAGTATAACAAAAAAAAGGAGCCACGATTTCTCGTGACTCCTTGAGATGGTGCACCCACTTGGACTCGAACCAAGGGCCCACGGATTAAAAGTCCGCTACTCTACCAACTGAGCTATAGGTGCAGTGCCAGGAGAAGATCTCTCCGTTGCGGCGCGAAGTGTCACAATTTCCAAAGCGCTGTCAACAGCTTTTCTTCAATTTATTTTTTATGACGTGATTTTTCTTTCAAGACATTGCAGCAACAGCTTCCTAGTCTAGACTTAGCCCATGATATTTAACCCTGTTCCCGATTATCACATGCACACGCCCCGCTGCAATCACGCTACCGGTGATGTGCGCGATTACGCCAATGCAGCAATACAATGCGGTCTGACAGAAATTGGCATGTCCGATCACTCCCCCATGCCGGGCGGTTTTGATAAAGCCTGGCGCATGGACAGATCTGAACTCCCCTCTTATTTAAAAGAGATTGAACAGGCCCGAGATGCTTTATCCGATACACTGACCATCCGCGTTGGCCTTGAAGCCGACTTTCACCCCGGCACAGAAGTGTATGTGAAAGAGATGATTGCTGCCTACGACTGGGACTATGTAATCGGTTCAGTTCATTATATTAAAGACTGGGGCTTTGATAACCCCGATTGCATGCAGATTTGGGACACATGGAATATCGAAGATGCATACTGCGCCTATTTTGAGCTGGTGAGGCAATCCGCTCTTACCGGCCTGTTTAATATTATAGGCCACCCCGACCTGATTAAAAAATTCGGTCACCGCGCTGATGCGAACTGCAAACGCGTTCAATCTGCGGAAGAATCAATGTTACAGGCTGTTTTAAATTCAGGTGCAGCTTTGGAAGTCAGTTCAGCAGGTTTGCGTAAACCAGTCGGTGAAATGTATCCGCACAAGCGCATTATAAAACGCGCTGCGGAACTCGGCATCCCCTTCTCTTATGGTTCTGACGCCCACTCACCGGCCGAGGTAGGCCATGGCATGGATGCATGTTTGAACATGCTTGCATCATTTGGGGTCAAAGAAATCGCCAGCTTCAAACAACGCAAAATGACAATGGTGCCGATTAATCATGCCTGAAACCATGCAATCACCTGAACAGATAGAGCCCCAGCAACACTTAGATCTCAAACAAACAACCGACATAATAGAAAATGAAAAAGCTAATTATGTACTCCTCACCGGAGCATCCGGTGGTTTTGGCCTTGAATTTGCCAAGCAGTTGGAGTTATCGGGCTACGATCTTATTCTGCATGGCCGCGACAAAGCGCGCCTGCAAATGACCATGAATGCGCTCAAACACCCTGCCCGGCACTGCATCGTACAAGCAGACCTCAACGCCAAACACGGACTGGCATCACTGCTTTATGCCGTTGATAACAAAAACCTGATTGGCCTGGTCAATAATGCCGGTTTTGGTATCTGGGGCGGTTTTGAACAAACAGGGGTAGTGCCGCAAATCGATGTCATTAAAACTGATCTCAAAGCCCCCATCGCCCTGGCACATGCCCTATTACCCGGCTTATTGAGAAACAAAGGTTTCATCATCAATGTATCATCTTTAGCCGGTGAATACCCATTACCATATATGAGCACCTATGCCGCTGCCAAAGCGGGTTTAACCTACTGGAGTGAAGCCTTACGAACGGAACTGAAAGGTAAATTGCGTATTGTTACACTGGCTCCGGGCCCATCTCCCACAGGATTCCGTGAAATATCCGGCATGCCAAATAGTACAGGCAGCTTTTTTCGCACCCCTATTCCAGTCATCATTGATGCATCCTTAATCACATTGAAACAAGGTGGTGGTTATTGCATTCCGGGCTGGCGACATAAACTGCTGTATATCATGCAAAAAACCATCCCAAGGGCCATTGGTTTGCGCATGATGGCCAAACAGATGCGTTCCTGACTGGCATGATAGAAAAACTAGCATCATAGATTGATTATAAAAACATCGGCCAGATCACAGATCACTCTACACAGATTTGTTGCAGATAAAGGGATAACAACTGTTAGAGCGCGTTCATTCATAAAGTTGACTAAAAACATCTTATGATGAACTACCCCCATCCTGGAGAAATCAGACAATCATCTATGGAGAATTCTCTTCACTTTCGCTAGTCTGCGCCCCCCTTTTCGCTCTGGGGAGAGTGATTTATAAGTTTTATGCCATCAGGCAAGCAACGTTCAAACACATGAGTGTTTCATTCCCTCTGTGTTAGGAACCAATGAGGATAGATTAGATGAGTCGTTTATCAAATGTAAATCGCAAGCCAGCCAAGCAGGGATTATATGATCCGAAGCATGAGCATGATGCATGTGGTGTTGGTTTTGTTGCCCATATTAAAAACGAAAAAAGCCATGATATTGTTGAGAAAGGCCTTGAGATTCTTGAGCGCCTAACCCACCGTGGTGCAGCAGGTGCTGACCCACGTGAAGGTGATGGTGCAGGAATCCTGCTTCAGATTCCGCATCAGTTTTTCGAGGCCGTCACTTCTGACCTAGATTTCAAACTCCCTGCTACAGGCCAATATGGTGTGGCTATGGTCTTCTTCCCTCAGGATGAGGCCTACCGTAACCAGTGCCTTGAGATTTATGAACAGAGTGTAAGTGATGAAGGTCAGCAGGTACTCGGCTGGCGTGATGTGCCTACCGATGCAATCCGTGCCGATCTGCCTGAAAGCGTAACAGCCTGTGAGCCGGTCATTCGTCAGCTGTTTGTCGCCAAAGGTGATAACTGTACTGATCAGGATGCCTTTGAGCGTAAACTTTATGTCATTCGTAAAGTAGCCAGCCACGCCGTAACTGCGTTAGGTGTTAGTGATGCCGCCAATTTCTATACCGCATCAATCTCCAGCCGCACGATTGTCTATAAGGGTATGTTCCACTCCCATCAGGTTTCGCCTTATTATGAAGATCTTCGTGATGCGCGCATGACCAGTGCCCTGGCTCTGGTGCATCAGCGTTTCTCCACCAACACCTTCCCATCATGGGAGCTGGCTCACCCATTCCGTATGATGGCACATAACGGTGAGATCAATACAGTACGTGGTAATATCAACTGGATGAATGCACGTCGTCAGTCTATGCAATCTGAACTGCTCGGTGATGATCTGGTTAAACTCTGGCCAATCAGTGCGGAGGGCCAATCGGACACCGCATGTTTTGATAATGCACTGGAACTGCTTGTAGCCGGTGGTTATTCGTTAGCACATGCCGCCATGCTGATGATTCCTGAAGCATGGGCAGGCAATAAACAGATGGACGATCAACGTCGTGCGTTTTACGAGCATAATGCAGCATTGATGGAGCCATGGGATGGCCCTGCTGCCGTAGCATTTACAGATGGCCGTCAGATTGGTGCAACACTGGATCGTAACGGCCTGCGTCCTACCCGTTATCTGGTCACTGAAGATAATCTGGTACTCGGTGCATCTGAAATGGGCGTACTGGATATCCCGGAAGAGAAGATCATCAAGAAATGGCGTTTACAGCCTGGTAAAATGCTGCTGATCGATCTTGAAGAGGGTCGTATTATTGATGATGCTGAAATTAAACAGCAACTCTCTGCAGCTAAACCGTATAAAGAGTGGCTGGGTAAAACTCAGATTCAGCTGGAGAGCCTGCCACAGGAAGTTGCTCCACAGGCTCCTGACCACGACACCATGCTGCATCGCCAGCAGTCCTTTGGTTACACACAGGAAGATATCAAGTTCCTGATGACACCAATGGCCATTTCAGGTCAGGAAGGTACAGGCTCAATGGGTAATGATAGCCCGCTAACTGTACTCTCTAACCGTGCCAAACCGCTATATCACTATTTCCGTCAGCTTTTCGCACAGGTAACCAATCCACCAATCGATCCGATTCGTGAAGAGATGGTGATGAGCCTGACCTCTATCATTGGTCCGCGCCCTAACCTGCTGGGACTGGAAGAGAGCGAACCACAACTGCGTCTGGAAGTGCATCAGCCGATCCTTTCCAATGTGGATGTTGAGAAAATCCGCCACATTGATCAGTACACTGACAACCGTTTCCGTACCATCACCCTCTCATCCTGTTATGGAGTAGA
Organism: Mariprofundus sp.; assembly: GCA_021772845.1. GTDB lineage: Bacteria > Pseudomonadota > Zetaproteobacteria > Mariprofundales > Mariprofundaceae > Mariprofundus. The sequence goes on along the minus strand of JAJFLF010000225.1, from coordinate 3,793 downwards.
TCAGGGTGCGTCGGGTATGGAAACAGCCATTTCCAACCTCTGCAAACAAGCGGAAGAAGCGGTTCGTGATCACTACAACATCATTATTCTCTCTGACCGCAAGATGGATGCGCGGCACATTGCCATCCCTGCACTGCTGGCCACCTCTGCAGTACATCATCACCTGATCCGAGCAGGTTTGCGTACAGAAACCGGCCTCGTAGTTGAGACTGGTTCAGCACGCGAAATTCAACACTTTGCCTGCCTGGCTGGTTTTGGTGCTGAAGCGATCAACCCATATCTGGCCTTTGAAACATTGGTGGATATGAAACGTCAGGGGCAACTGCCTGCTGATTTGAGTTCTGAAGAAGCTGAAAAGCGTTATATCAAGGCCATTGGCAAGGGACTGTTTAAGGTGATGTCCAAAATGGGCATCTCCACCTACCAATCCTACTGTGGCGCACAGATCTTTGAAGCTGTGGGTCTATCCTCTGAATTCGTGGCAAAATACTTCACTGGTACTGCAACTCAGATTGAAGGCGCAGGCCTGGCTGAAGTTGCACAGGAAGCTACCCAGCGTCATATTGATGCATTCCGCGGTGTGATGATTTACAAAAACGCACTCGATGTTGGCGGCGAATACGCATGGCGCGCACGTGGTGACGAACACACCCTCACCCCAAGCAATATTGCTAAAGTACAGCATGCCGTAAGAACTTCTAACTACTCTCTATATAAAGAGTATGCCAATGAGATCAATGATCAGGCTGGCAAATTAAAAACGCTGCGCGGCCTGTTCAAATTTAAAACTAGCACGTCTGTTCCACTCGATGAGGTAGAACCGGCAACCGCGATCGTGAAGCGGTTTGTGACCGGGGCAATGTCCTTTGGTTCGATCTCTCACGAGGCACACTCCACACTGGCGATTGCTATGAACCGTATTGGCGGCAAGTCCAATACAGGCGAAGGTGGCGAAGAGCCTGAACGCTTTAAACCTATGGCCAATGGCGACTCCATGCGTTCAGCTATTAAACAGGTGGCCTCGGGTCGTTTTGGCGTCACCACCGAATACCTTGCCAACGCTGATCAGATCCAGATCAAGATGGCACAGGGAGCGAAACCGGGTGAAGGCGGACAGTTGCCCGGTCACAAGGTTGATAAGCGAATCGGTCGCGTGCGGCACTCCACACCGGGTGTGGGCCTTATCTCTCCACCACCACACCATGATATCTACTCGATTGAGGATCTGGCACAGCTGATCTTCGATCTGAAAAACACCAATCCTGTTGCAGATATCTCTGTGAAACTGGTATCAGAAATTGGCGTAGGCACGGTTGCTGCAGGTGTGGTTAAAGCACATGCCGATCACGTGGTGATTGCCGGCCATGATGGCGGTACAGGTGCAAGCCCGATCACCTCTATTAAGCATGCAGGTTCTGCATGGGAGTTAGGATTAGCTGAAACGCAGCAGACGCTGGTACTCAATCGCCTGCGCGGTCGTACTATCCTGCAGGCCGACGGCCAGATGCGTACCGGTCGTGACGTGGTTATTGCATCACTGCTCGGTGCAGATGAGATCGCATTCGGTACCATCGCACTGATTGCCGAGGGTTGTATCATGATGCGTAAGTGTCATCTCAACACCTGCCCTGTCGGTGTCGCAACCCAGGATCCTGAACTGCGCAAGAAGTTTGTAGGTAAACCTGAAGATGTGGTGAATTTCTTCATGTTCCTGGCTGAGGAAGTACGTGAAATCATGGCAGAGCTAGGTTTCCGCAGCTTTGATGAGATGATCGGTCGCTCCGATATGCTCGACACAGACGATGCCCTCAGACACTGGAAGTCGGAAGGACTTGATCTCTCCCCTATCTTCCACCGCGTTGATCCGAAGGGTTCTTCGGTCTATCACACTGAAACGCAGGATCACGGCCTTGAGAAGTTGATTGATAACAAGTTGATCGCTCAGGCGAAAGAAGCACTGGAAAATAGAACGCCAGTCGTGATCGAAACACCGATTTGTAATGTAGATCGCAGCTTCGGCACCATGCTCGCAGGTGAAGTGGCCAAGCGTTATGGCCATGAAGGCCTGGCTGAAGATACGATTGCCATCAAAGCCAAGGGAACTGCCGGTCAGTCTCTCGGTGCCTGGCTGACCCGCGGTATATCTATTGATCTGGCCGGTGAAGGTAACGATTACGTAGGTAAAGGCCTTTCCGGTGGCCGCATTGCCATCTATCCGCCTGCTGAATCCAAGCTTAAAGCCGAGGAGAACATCATTGTTGGTAATACCGTACTCTTCGGAGCCATTGAAGGTGAATGTTATTTTAATGGTGTTGGCGGCGAGCGTTTTGCAGTGCGCAACTCTGGTGCTGTAGCTGTTGTTGAAGGTGTTGGAGATCACGGTTGTGAATATATGACCGGTGGTACTGTTGTAGTACTCGGTGATACAGGCCGTAACTTCGCTGCAGGTATGTCTGGTGGTATCGCTTACGTACTGGATGCCGATGGCACATTCGAGAGCCGCTGCAATATGGCTCAGGTCGCGCTCGAACCGGTGACCTCCGAAGCCGATGCACTCGAAGAGCTGGATCATCAGGGTTCGGATCTTGAAACACATGGCCGCGTAAACATCAAACACACACTATCTCAGGATGACCAGAAGATTCTGCGTACACTGATTCAGCGTCATATGCACTACACTAACTCTGCTGTTGCTAAGCGGATTCTTGAGAACTGGAGTGATTACCTTGGCCAGTTTGTCAAAGTGATACCAGTAGATTACCGCCGTGCACTGGCCGAAATGGAAGCGGAAAAAGCAGCCGCAGCAAAGGAGAGTATCAATGGGTAAGGCAACCGGATTTAAAGAATTCGCTCGCGAAAACCTGAGCTATGCACCGGTCGCAGACCGTATTGTACATTTTAAAGAGTTTTCCAAACTGCCTGAAGATATGAGTACGCAGGGTGCGCGCTGCATGGATTGCGGTATTCCCTTCTGTCACAACGGCTGTCCGGTTAACAACATCATCCCGGATTGGAATGATGCAGTGTATCATGGCAACTGGCGTGAAGCCTTGGATGTGTTGCACTCCACCAATAACTTCCCTGAGTTTACCGGCCGCATCTGCCCTGCCCCGTGTGAAGAGGCGTGTACTGTAGGCCTGATCGGTGATTCAGTTTCGATCAAAAACATCGAGCTCTCCATTGTTGAAAAAGGCTGGGAAGAAGGCTGGATCACACCGCAAATTGCTGCGGCCACAACAGACAAACGCGTGGCTATTGTCGGTTCAGGTCCTGCAGGCATGGCAGCAGCTCAGCAGTTGGCCCGAGTAGGTCATGATGTGGTTGTATTTGAGAAAAATGACCGTATCGGTGGCCTGATGCGTTATGGTATCCCGAACTTCAAGTTCGAAAAATCCGTGATTGATCGTCGCATGGGTCAAATGCGTGCCGAAGGTGTGGAATTCCGCGTCAACTCTACTGTGGGTGACAATGTAGACGCTAAAGACCTGCTTAATCGCTTCGATGCTGTGATTCTCTCCGGCGGTTCCGAGAAACCGCGTGATCTGCCTGTGCCGGGTCGTGAACTCAATGGCGTTCATTTCGCCATGGACTTTCTCACCAAGAACACCAAACGCGTTCTCGGTAATGAGATCCCTGAAGAAGAGTTCATCTCTGCTGCCGGTAAACATGTAGTAGTGATTGGTGGTGGTGATACCGGTTCTGACTGTATCGGCACTTCCGTTCGTCATGGTGCTGAATCTGTGACCCAGATCGAAATCATGCCGAAACCTGTAGCCATGCCGGACAAACTGGT
>JAJFLF010000224.1 GCA_021772845.1 Mariprofundus sp. | reverse complement strand
GTCAAATGGGAGCCCCTGAGCGCCTGACTACGCTGATTGAGGGGGAAAGCCTGTTCAATGATGCCACATCCATTGTGGTGGCAGGTATCATTGTTACGGTCATGTCGGCAGGCATATTTGATGGCTCTACGCTGGCGCATGGTTTTCTGAGCTTTGTACTACTCTTTTTTGGTGGTTTGGCTGTTGGTATAGGCATGGGCTATCTGACCAGCTTGATTGTCGGCTGGGTTGAATCTGAACCCTTTGTTGAAATAGGTCTGACCACAGCTCTAGCCTATCTCTCTTTTTTAGTGGCTGAAGATATATTTCATGTCAGTGGTGTCATGGCCGTTGTCGGTGCAGGTCTTACACTCGGTAGTTGGGGGCGCGTACGTATCTCCAATTCGGTACGTATCTACATGGAACAATTTTGGGAACTATTGGCATTCATTGCCAATGCTCTGCTCTTTTTACTGGTCGGCATGAAACTTGACCTTGTCGCCCTGTGGGGAACGATAGATGTACTGATATGGGTGGTAGCAGCCATGTTACTGGCAAGAGCTGTGATCATCTTTGCATTGATGCCGCTGGTTGGTCACCTGCCCGGCTCCCGCCCTGTTGGACTTCCATATCAATTTGTCATGTTCTGGGGTGGTTTGCGTGGAGCCATTGCGTTGGCCATTGTACTTAGCCTGCCACCCTTTGAATACTCAGAAGTACTTACCGCACTGGTCATGGGGTCGGTATTATTTACGCTAATTATTCAAGGACTTAGCATTGAAACATTAATGAAAAAACTACGGCTGAATATACCACCATTATCAGACCGCATGGCCTTTTCAGAGCTACATCTATTGGCCAAAACACGTGCAAAAGAGCGTCTGCCTGATCTGCAGGAAGGCGGTGTGTTCTCCAGCCGTATCACACGCCAGTTGATGATGGAGTGCGATCAGTCCATCGCGATTGCCAAACAGGAGATATTGGATCTCAGAAGCAATGAGATGAAGGGAAAAAATGAACTTAACCTGATTTATTTGCGTGCCCTTGGAGAAGAGAAGGCTTTCTATTCAAGCATGTATGATAAAGGTCATTTTACAGAAGGTTCTTTCAGGGAGTTGGTTACAGTACTCAATCTTCAGATTGATGCCTTGCGTTATACCGGTGAGTTCGCGCATGTGTTTTCACACCGCATCAGACGTATGCTTGAACAGAAGTTTTATCGTTTATCAGAACAGTTCCCGTGGTTGATGCCTTATGCTGAGAAGATGCGCATGTCCCGCATTGTACGCAATTATGAACAGGTCTGGGGCCATTATCAGGGCAGCGCCTATGTGGTGCGTTCATTAGATGAGCTGAAAAAGCTTGGCACCACTTCGCCAGAAGTGATCACTGAAATCAGGGATAAATATGCCCATTGGCATGAGTTGGCGGCCAAACAACTGCTTGAAGTAAGTGAACAGTTCCCTGAATTTGTGACTTCAATGCAGGAGCGACTGGGCCATCGTATGATTCTGCTGGCTGAGCTAGAAATTGCTGAGGAACAGTTTGCCCAGGGCATGTTGCCGGAAGCCATGGCAAAATCAGTAGAAGAGGATCTGGCCAAGCGTCTTTCAGCTATTAGAAGTCATCATCCCCAGAAGTTATTGAATGATTCACTCAATCTATTAAAGAACGTACCACTATTTATCAATCTGGCTGAAGAGGATTTGAAACAGATCAATGCATTGTGTGAATCAGTCAGCTTATCCGAGAATGAGTATCTGATTCGCAAGAATGAGATAAACAACACACTATTCCTGCTCTCGCGCGGTGTACTTATTATTCGCTCAGAAAACAAACAAGGTGAGATGCATGAAGGTTCGTTAATAGCCGGAGAGTTTTTTGGTGAAATGGCATTGATGGGACATGGGCAGAGTAATGCTGAAGTACAGACAAAAATGCCTTGTAGACTATACACTATTAACAGAAACAGACTACTTCAACTGTTGAAGATAAGACCTGAACTTGAACATCAATTAATTGACCGTGACAAACAATTAAAACTTGAATTCACCTTACCCACTACCGAACCACTGGAAAACAGGTAAATCCATTCATTCTTTTAACAGATTCAAGAAATACAGGTCGCTATACGTTAAGTAACGGAATGAAGACCTTCTGACCCTAACTAGAGACAATAATCTATCACCAAACAATAATAGAATTGACTAAGGGATGGATTGGTACCTATCATGTCGAATGATCCACATTATTGATGATGACCCGAATGTTCTCTCTGTTCTTACTGAAATATTGGAGTCTTTAGAATATTCAATCCAGGCATTTTCCTGCCCGGTTAATTACATGCAGTATGCAAGCAGCAATGACTATCATGCCCCCAAACTTATCATTACCGACATCAAAATGCCCAGGATGAGCGGCTATGAGCTGATGAGAAAAATGGCAGAGGCCCGTCAGGATTTAAAGTTCATTGCCATGACCGGCTATCATGACATTGATGATGACTGCAAAGAACTGCCGCATCTGTTTATGCGAAAACCATTCCCGCCTCAATTATTGGAAGAAAACGTTCATAGGCTTATGAAGGATCAATAATCCTCACGCTGCCATCTTATTATAGTTCAATTACACTATGATGGCATAGAGAAAGCATCTCTCTATTGATCTGATATCTCGTCGCAACGACTGGAATCCTTGGGGTACAATAGATCGTATTGCGTTTTAAACTCTTTCGCATGCGACTCAAAGTACTCGATAATACATTCAGCATCACCGATTTTATCTCGCCATTTTTCAAGAAAACTATGCTTCCCCATCACATGATAGCTGTCACCATGCCATGTATGCATAAAACCGATCAACGGAACCTGGTTATAATCATCTCTTGGAATCCGCCCTCTGACATGATGACAGTGGATATTGTAAGGACCAATGCCCCGATCAGCTTCCATACCGGTAATAATGCACGGCTGCTGCCCTAACCAGGCGCTGTAGTGATCATCCACCACATCATTGCGGCGCACCTTCGGTTTTTTATAGGCTTTGCGCTTTGGCGGTTCATACGGTTTTGGTTCCGGGAATACGATCGGTTTGCGCGCAATCGGTTTTCTGGTGATTGCTTTACGTGCAATGGGTTTACGAGGGGCGTTATTAAACGAAACTGGTTTTCTGGCAATGGCTGAACGCGCAATAGGCTTTTGCGGTTTACGCTCAGGAAACTTGATCTCTTTTTTGGGTGTGGCATCGGTACGCAGTAGATTCAGCAACTCGATCAGACAAACAGCTTCATCCGACTCGAAGTCATTCACTTCATACGCATCCTGCTTTTTCACACGAAAATCGCGAGCAATAACACCTTCCACATCTTCAATGGAGTCTTCATGTGCAATGATCTTGCCGTTTTTCAACACCATATAGCGTGAGCTCATGCCATCCCCTTTCATCATCATAATGCAAAGCCACATCATGCATAAAAGTGACAATAAATCGATAGTTTAAACACCCCCCCCTGTTTTCGCAGAGGGCTTTGACAATGACCTAACGCAAAAGGGCCAAGTAACATAAGTTACTTGGCCCTTTCATTGTTGGTGGCGCTTCAGGGACTCGAACCCCGGACACCCGGATTATGATTCCGGTGCTCTAACCAGCTGAGCTAAAGCGCCTTTCGTTGTGGCGCGAAGTATAGGAAGGCGATTCGCTTTGGCAAGCGCGTAATTGATCTTTTTTTTCAGC
>JAJFLF010000223.1 GCA_021772845.1 Mariprofundus sp. | reverse complement strand
ATCTTTCAGGCTGCGCGTCAGGATCAACATATTGAAGCGGTGAATAAACTCATCAAACAGGGTGATGCCTACCGCTGTTATTGCAGCAGAGAAGAGCTCGATGAGATGCGTGAAAACCAGCGTAGTGCCGGCAAAAAACCGATGTATGATGGCCGTTGTCGTCATCGCAATGATCAACCTTCCGATCAACCCTTTGTGATCCGTTTCCGTTCACCCGATGAAGGTGAAACCGTGGTCAATGATCTCGTACTTGGCCATGTGAGCTTCCCCAATGCCGAGCTGGATGATTTGATCCTGCTGCGCACCGATGGCACCCCTACCTACAATCTGGCTGTGGTTGTCGATGATGCCGATATGGGTATTTCACATGTTGTACGAGGATCGGATCACCTCAACAATACGCCTCGTCAAATTCAACTCTATCAGGCACTCAAATTGCCTATGCCTCAATTTGCTCATATCCCGTTAATTCACGGCCCCGACGGCGCCAAGATGTCCAAACGTCATGGTTCCGTAGCCATTACAGAATACCGTGAACAGGGTTATCTGGCAGATGCTGTAAACAACTATCTGGCGCGATTGGGTTGGTCACATGGCGATGAAGAAGTGTTCTCACGCAAGAAGTTGATTGAGCTGTTTGATCTTGCTCAGGTTGGAAAAGCAGCAGCCCGCTTTGATCAGCAAAAACTCGACTGGCTCAACGGTCAGTATTTGCGTGATGCCAAACCAGCAGAACTTGTTGATGCTGTAGGCCAGCTACTCAATATGGATATAAGCAACGGTCCTGATCTGGAGCCGGTGATTGAATCACTACAGGAGCGTTCAAAGAACCTGATCGATCTGGCTGAAGGAGCACGTTTCTTCTATCAGGCACCAGGAACATATGATGAGAAAGCGGTCAAAAAGAATTTCAAAGAGGGCACTGCTGCGCTGGTTGAGATATTCATTGCCGGTCTTGAATCTATGGATGACTTTTCCGGTGGTGCTGCTCATGCACTCATTGCAGAAATCTGCGAAACTGAAGCTGTAGGCATGGGTAAACTGGCGCAACCGGTGCGTATTCTGGTTGCCGGTGGCCCTGTTTCCCCACCCATTGATCTCACCCTTGCCTTGCTCGGTAAAGATGAGTCGATTCAACGCCTGAAAGCAGGCCTGACAGCCTTAAAGGCATAGAGTTTCAGACTGGCCCATGCATCACAGTGGAAAATCCAACTATGCACTAATCACAGGAGCCTCCAGCGGCATTGGACTTGAGCTTGCGCGTCTATTTGCTGCTGATGGTATCCCGTTAATTCTGGTGGCGCGCCGCACTGATCGACTTGAAGCACTTCAAGCTGAGCTTTCAGCTCTGGTCACAGTAAAGCTGTTTGCCTGTGACTTGTCTGATGCCACTGCTCGCACACATCTATTGGATGCACTTACCGAACAACAGCTGAAGATTGATTATCTGGTCAACAATGCCGGCCGTGGTCAATTCGGTGATATTGCAGAGAATGACTGGTCTGATACAGATGCCATGTTGCAATTGAACATGGTCGCGTTGAGTCATCTGACCCGAAGCCTTGTGCCTGTCATGAAACAGCGTGGTTTTGGCCACATTCTGACCGTTGCCTCCACCGCAGCCTTTCAACCTGGCCCCGGCATGGCGGCCTATTTCGCTAGCAAAGCTTATGTATTATCCTACTCTGAAGCCTTGGCTTATGAGTTAAAGAACAGCGGCATCAGCGCCACATGTTTATGCCCGGGTGCCACACAAACGGAATTTTTCAGTCAGGCTGTCATGGAAGATTCAGGTCTGGTTAAAGGCAAACAGCTTCCTACAGCTGCGGAGGTTGCCCTGCAGGGTTATCAGGCCATGCAGAGAGGAAAAGCCGTGAGTATTCATGGTCTATTCAACCGACTACGCATTTTTTCTCTGCGCAGTGCACCCAGAGCAATAGTCACTGCAATCACTGCCTCTATTTTGAAAAGAGATCAATAAAACAGACCATAAAAAAACCACCCCGCAGGGTGGCTCTTTAACACATCAAAAACTTATCTAATGTTTAAATCATTGAACTCGCAACCCCAATGACTCCCACCATGACGCTCACCATAGCTACGATTTCCAAATTACTTCTCATGTCACCATCATTCTCAAATTCTGACTTCCTAGTTTTTTTCATCATATCAGTCTCCTTGGTGTTGCGGTAAGTATGGAGCATGAGTGCTGATGAAGTGGCAGATGTGAGACATATCACTATTTTCGACAAGAAAGTGACCAGATTTAAACTGACGTACGATACTGATTATTCAGGTATTATTCTTTAGGCAGTGCATTCGAAGTACTAAGCTGAATGGTAAAGTCCTCGGGTATGATGCGTTTGATCTGGGCGACAAACACAGTAAGAAAGAGACTGATGCCCAGCATCTCCAAAAACTCCTCCAGAGATTTTGCAAAATGATCCACGGTATAGTCTTCAAGCATATATGCCTGTTTAAGCCAGCTATAAATATTGAAAGCATGATCTTCTGACATGCCTTCAATAAAATCGAGCACCACAGCTACTGAAAGACAGGAAAAAGCAGCTAGCACCATTATCAGTTGCCGTGATCTGCCAAGTACTTTCCAGAGAAAATAGAGCATATAGAGCCCGATCAAGGCAAAAATCGGCAGTAGAAATTGCCACTCGTAACTGGGAAACATCTCCAGCCATTGCGCAAGCAGGTCGGGATCATCAATCCCATCTGATTTATCCATCATATCTTCAAACATGCTACCCATACGCTCATGAATCACAGCACCGTCATCGGCTGACATATAGGTAAAAAACAGCGCCAGTACCAACCAGCCTCTACGATAAAAAGAGGTGATGCTTTCAATTTGGCAACTCAAATAATAGATAAACCATAACACTATAGCTGCAATCAGGGTTTGCGCTGTCATAAACCAGCCAGCCAGACCATCTTCTCTGGCAATATTAAACAGTTCATGAATTGACGTATATGGTATCACTTCCACAAAATTGATCACGATATCGAGCAGGACAAGCATCAGTTCGCAACAGACCAGAACGATCAATAGCTTCCAACTCAAATCATCTGTATCTACGCTTATATGATGCTTTTCATCCATCATCCAATCTCCTCATACCGTCCAAAAGTATGTCTTAATCTATCACAAAGAAAAACGGCGCCTCACCTTTTATAAGGAGAGACGCCGTTAGAGCTTGTTAATCCATCGTAGCTTATTCGCTCATAATTTCACGATGCGATGATGGAGATGATGTTGAACCAGTACCGGATGTTGTTGTGGTATCTGGATTTGGATCACCAGGTGTGCCATCAGCACAGGTACAAGAGCATGATCCTAATGGACATACACAACTTGGCGCCTCAGTAGTACATGCCCCTAATGTATCACCATGGGCTTGATGTGCAGGCCATGCAGATTCGCTTATTGTGATAGTGATATTACTATTACCGCTAGGCGTGCAGCTTGAACTGCTGCTTGAACTGGAACTGCTGCTCCAACTCGATTTACTGTCGGACTTGGACTTGCTGTCTGACTTGCTGTCCTTCTTGGATTTGCTATCTGACTTGCTGTCAGACTTGGATTTACTGTCTGACTTGCTGTCCTTCTTAGATTTACTGTCTGACTTGCTGTCCTTCTTGGATTTACTGTCTGACTCATCCTTCACATCCGACTTCGATGTATTATGGCAAATCGTTACTTTTTCATTACCTGAGCTTGATTTGCTATCGGACTTAGATTTGCTGTCTTTCTTAGACTTGCTATCGGACTTGGATTTGCTGTCCTTCTTGGACTTGCTATCCTTCTTGGATTTGCTGTCTTCTGATTTTGCATCTGCCGATGGAACATCCAGACTATACGTCATCGTCTCACTGCTGAATGCGAATGTCAGCAGTGCTGCAAAGAAAATAACCATTACACTATTTTTCATCTCTTTCTCCTCTCTAACTCGAATAGCGTTTCAGCTATCCGTCATAATTTCTACTCAAACTTATAAGCTTATACTATCCAGATCAAAAATCTCCAACAATACAACTTTAGTACTATTTATGCCCTCTACTGCAATCACATAAATATCGGCAAACATCGAAACAGCTTTAACTACACACAAACACCGCAATGATTCCAACACATGTATAGCAATCCGTTTGAGTGCTTGTATGACAGCCAGCAATTTAGATGCCATTACTGCTACCGGCAGTAAAGAAAAGGGCCCACGATCATGCAGTGTGAGCCCTTATAATCCGCCACCCGTAGTTTTATTGACACATTACAGTGGCGGTTGCTCACTCACCACACCAGCCAATGGTGCGATCAACACAATATCAATGCGGCGGTTTTTGGTGCGTCCATCAGCCGTTTCGTTATTGGCAATAGGCTTCTCCTCACCATGCCCGGCTGCAAAGAAACGTGCTTCACTTTGCGGCATCTGCAATAGAAGATATTCACGAACGGCATTGGCACGACGTTCAGAAAGATCCTGATTGTATGCATTGGTGCCCATAAAATCGGTGTGTCCTTCAATGCGGGCGGTTCGGTTGGGGAAAATAGCGATCGATTTAATCGCATTATCCAACAACGTATATGCTTCTGGTGGAATCACAGCACTGCCACTCAAAAAGTTCAATTTCTTCATGCGCAAAATCACATCGGCATCAGGGGTAAGTAAAATCTCTACCATTTCAGGATCGAACAATTTGGTTAAGCGTTTTATTTTCGCTTCAGCTTCCCGCTTAAGCTGAAGTTTGCGGCGCACCTCAGCCATGTCAGATAACTCGCCCTCATATTCAGACAGCTTACCTTCATATTTGGCCAGTTTTTCACCCAAACCACGCGCCTGCAGCTCTGCATCTTTAATCTGTAGAACGTGCTCAGCTTTCATCTCTTCAACTGCCTGCTTGAGAAGAGCCACCTGAGACTCAGGACTCTGTGTCACATCCAGTTGCAGCCCTACTGCTTCAGCCAGGGTTTTCATGCGCGCATCAGATGCATTGACCCACGATTCCATGGTTGCAGGCTTTCGAACAAGCTTTGTTGCAAGTTCAGATATGCGCATTGCATGACGGGAAGATTCCAGACTCTGCTGAGATAGTGCATAAGCTTCACTTTGAGCATCAGGGTTCTTTTTAATCAAACGCTCAATTTTAGTCTGTGTTTTCACAGCATTTTTGAACGCTTCAGGTGCATATTTACGCGCCTTATTATTGCGTGCATGGGCAATACTTTTGGCCACGGGGCTAACAAACTGCTGCCGCGCAGCTACTACCTGTGCTGCATGGAATGAGGACAATGCAGCTTTAGCTTCGCGCTGGGCTATTCTGTTTTTTCCAGCTTCGGAAGCTGAAACAACACGGACAAACTCCTCTTCAGATCGTTCACCCAAATCATCACGAATATATTCATCGCCGGCCAACCTCAATCTATCCCGCGACTCAACCAAAGCAGCGTGATCTTGGGTAAACTGCTGAGTGGATGTGGCTGCTTTGTTAGCATTCTGCATAGCTTCATTCAAAAGCCGCTCCACTCCAGCTGCATCACTGCCGGTGCGTTGTAGGGCCTCTGCCTGAACAAGTCTGTTTTTTGCTGAATGGAAATATTTAGGTGCAAATTCAGAAGCCCGTAAGGCATTAGCTTCTGCGATTGCAACTTTCGCTTCATCTATTGTCGCTGCCTGAACAGGCATGGAACATACAACAAATGACAGGGAAGCCGCTGCTGCCACAAATGAACGTAATCTCATAATGAACTCCTTTCGTGTGGCATCGTATTGCTTTGATACCACATTGAAGGATCGAACTATTCAGAGTCCATTTTCGAATAATGTGATCAACAGCACACTATGATGGGGAAATATAATCACTAAAAATATAACCACAGCTGGAAGAACACACAGCTGCGGCATGGCACTAATTGAGTTATTCTGTAAACATCGGTTACAATAATATATTCAGGCGTTGGATTCCTGTTCAATGAATGAGAACACATGGCCAAATGTATCTTTACAACTGATCAATGAAGCAACACCTGCAATGGTCAGTTTTTTTCGAACAATGGTACCTCCACCTCTTAAGAAGGTTTCAGCAATATCATCGACAGAAGCTACTTCATTAAGTTTTGCACAATTGGAATGGATAGCAATAAACTCAAAAGGAGCATCGACTTCTTCAATTGCCCAATCGTTCCTGGGTGAAATCCACTGATTAACGCTGGTACGTGGGTTTTGATAATTTATATCGAAGACTTTCGCATATAGCATCGTTCACCTCACATATCTAAATATTAATTCTTTCTCCTCGTATAAGAACTATCGCCAATTATCCTGTCAGGATTAGTTTAAACATATAAACGACAGCTCTCTGGTTCGAGAATATAGGGAGCAAAAGTCATAATCAAGCCCTTTGATGACATCTCATTGCGTGCTTATCCGGTGTGATTCTTCTACCTAGTGAAAAACAGCGCCAACCAGACGCTGGATTCATTTGGACTCGTCCAGTCTACCCGATGCCTTTGGTGAGCCAGAATATGTACATAGTCACCGGGTTTAAGCCAGAGCAATGATTTATCATGCTCAAATTGTAAACGGGCTTCACCACTAAGCAAAAAGACCAGCTCATCTTCCTCCTGATCATACCAGAACGTTTCTTTAGAGCAGTGCCCATGTGAAACGATCCGCTCCATGCGAAATGTTTTACCACGCAAGATCTTTTCCACCACTTCCTGCTTAAGCTCTACGGGGATATTGGCAAACAGATTAGTCGCTTCCATCATTTCTGATCGGTATACAGTTCGACACCAGCGCACTGTGGATATGCCGAACAGACCCAGAATAGAGCCCCTTTATAAGAACCTGATGTAGACCTTTTTATATTCATCTGTGACTGACACTCAGGACATGGGCGAAATGACTGCATGGAAATGGTAGAAATCATTTCATCAGAAGATGGCATCGGTTTCTTCAAATGCATTTGCAGTGTTTCACGCATTTTCAATATCGAATAACTACTTTTACGCGGCAGTTGATACAGAGCAACTCCTGCTTTCTCTAACGTGTTAACTATGCCGTTTTCATGATCACCGGAGGGAGATTGCAGCTGTACAACACAGCTAAGCGAACTGTCCTTTTTACAGAACAGACAGAAATCCACAAGCTGCATTGGTTTTTTTGCAGAGGGGCATATCTCGCCCAGCGTCAGCTTATTACGAACATAATATTCAGCCCCGGCCACCTGCTGCAAGGTTTGCAAGCAATTTTGCTCAACCGCACTGAGCAGTGGAATATTCATATCAAGCGGGTCATGCTGATCAGATTGTTCCAATGCAGAATGTTCCCGTGATTCTGTCTGCACGTCAGCAAACTTGCGCCTTAATAAAACACCGACTACTGCGATAACGCATGCAATAACAACAATGATAAACATCTGACTTGTCATTTCATCACTCCCTGAGACAAACATGAAAGCAAAATCGCTGCCACTGTTTCATACATTATAGAGCATTATTCACAACGTATTCATTTACCATGCCAGCTCTGTACTCACTGTTCCTCATGAAGGAGCGA
Organism: Mariprofundus sp.; assembly: GCA_021772845.1. GTDB lineage: Bacteria > Pseudomonadota > Zetaproteobacteria > Mariprofundales > Mariprofundaceae > Mariprofundus. Next base: position 3,365 of record JAJFLF010000223.1, on the reverse strand, counting down.
TTATGCGCGCATAAATTCTACTGAAGCCCATTCTCCCTGAGAATCACGACGCACTTCAGTGAGCCCTTGGGCAATATATTCTGCAGCTACATCGTCTACCTGTGTAGTCAGTAAACCTGAGAGAATCAAATGAGAACCAACACATGGGGACAACTCTTTAACCATCCAGACCAAGGGAGCAGCAAGAATATTGGCCACGACCAACTCAAACTGTTGATCCGGTGGTGTATCATCAAGCTTGGCATCTAGGCAAACCCCATTGATCTCTGCATTGACCTTGCAGGCATCTACAGACTCTTCTTCCATATCAATCGCCAAAGCACTAGCCGCGCCCAATTTCAATGCGGCAATCGCCAACAGACCGGAACCTGCCCCCATATCCAACAGCGTTGCCGGGGCTTTTTCCAAACACACACGTTCAACCGCTTCAAGGCAAAGCCTGGTCGTTGGGTGCGTACCCGTACCAAATGCCATTCCGGGATCAAGTACAACATCAATACGATCATCATTCGGGCCTTCTCGAAACGATGGCCGCACCCACAAACACTCACCAACCGGCATCGCCTGCCAATCCTTCTGCCAGGCTGTTTCCCAGCCTTCATTTTCCAACACTGTCAAACTCACACTGGCCGGATCAATATTAATATTGTCTAGCGCTGCACGTATTTGTCTGCATTTCTCTGTTTCACCGCTTGATTCAGAGCTGTCAGCATCAAGTCCAAACCAAGCAATATGGCTACTTTGTCCACTATCCACATCCGTTTCCAACGCAATGCCAAGTGTTTCCAGGCTCTCGGCCAGCTCCTGAAAAGCCATTTCATCCATGCATGTGGCCGACATCCGCAATTCCAGTGATTTTGTTGCTTGCATCTTGAGCTCCCCTTCTGTCCAATACAGCCTCTTTTGGAGGTATAAGTGCCTGAGTCTTATACATATCGCATGCGGGTCAAAGAAAATGTACGAATGACCGACCCGGCATGTCAGGATGAAGTGGTGCAGCTAACGCTGGAAACCAAAAACCGTAGCGCTGTTCGTTCGTTTCAAGCAGGCCAATACGTCCGCATTGCCATCCCCGGTCTACAAGAACCGACCCCAGGCTTTTTTGCTATTGCATCGAGCCCGGAAGATAGTACTGGCTATGAGTTTTTTATTAAAAATGCCGGTGCTCTGTCGCAATATTTATGCAGCATCTCCGAAGGATCAGAGCTGGATATAGAAGGCCCGATGGGCAAAGGTTTCGATCTGGAAGCACACAAAGGAAGTGATGTGTATCTTATTGGTGTAGGCACTGGCATCGCACCACTGCGTAGCGTTTGGCGACATATCATCCATCACCGTGCTGATTATGGTCGGGTTCACATATATGCCGGTTTTCTCACCTCTTTACACCAGTTGCTAACTGATGAACTCGAAGAGCTGGGCAATCACAATATTGAAGTCTCCACCACACTTGAAATGGGGCATGATAACTGGGAAGGCCCTATTGGTTATGTGCAACATGCACTTGAATCTGATGCTCCAGACCATGAAAATGCCGTCGCATGCTTGGCTGGCATGAGTGTAATGGTGGACGCTTGCACTGAAACTTTGCAGAATCTCGGCTTTAATGAAAGTCGTATCCTGCTCAACTACTAATCCAGTGACACTCACAGCAGAGTGCCAGCTGTTCCCATTGATATCTCAGCGCCCCCCCTTTTCAGAAGCAGGTAGTTCCTTATGAGTGATTCAAACAATTCTAATCTTAAAACCTCGATTCAACTGCCCTTGATTGCACTGGATATCGGCATGAAACGCATCGGTATCGCCGTCTGCGATCGCATGGCTATCTCTTGCCGCGGCGTAACCTATTTGCATCGTAAAGATCAGGGTTGGCCCAAACAGTTGATTAAACTGATCAAGGAGTATGGCTCTAAGGGTATTGTAGCCGGTTTACCCTTGAACATGGACGGAAGCGAAGGTGTACAATCAAAAGATGCCCGTTCTGCCATTAAAGAATTGCAAAAAACATGTGCCCTGCCTGTCCTGTTTCAGGATGAACGGCTTTCCACCTGGACAGCCAAAGAGCGCTTGTACGGGCAAGGCCTCAATGAGAAAAAAGTGAAAGAGAAGATCGACCAGACTGCTGCTGCAGTCATTCTGGAAGATTTTCTTGCCTCACATCCGGAGGTAAAATGACTGATACTGTTCTTTTTGATAATGCAGCACTCGAGCATGCTTTAGTCCAGATGAGCAAAAGCATGGCTGACGCTGAAGTTTACCTTGTTGGCATCCACAGCGGTGGAGCCAAGGTAGCTAACGCCATCCAGCAACAGCTGGAAGCAAGCGGCGTAAAAGTTCATCGCGGCAATCTTGATATCAGTTTTTATCGTGATGACCTCGACACCATTGGCCCCAACCCCGAAGTACGCCCGAGTGAGTTACCTTTCGATGTATCTGGTAAACATATCTGGCTGATTGATGATGTACTCTATACCGGCCGAACCATTCGAGCAGGCATGGATGAACTTTTCGACTACGGCCGACCGGCATCGATCAAACTGGCTGTTCTAGTCGATCGCGGTGGCCGACAACTCCCCATTAAAGCCGATTGTGTTGGACTGGAACACGCAGCTCCAGGTGACTGCAGCGTGAAACTCATCACAGATGGCTCATGGCATATTGAACAAAGGCAGGTGAAATAATGCGTCCCATCCATCATCTATTCGGCATTGCCGATTTGGATCGTGAACAAATTGAATATCTGGTCAATTTGGGCCATTCGTTTATCGACATTAATCGCCGCTCATTAAAAAAAGCACCAACCTTGCGCGGTAAAACCATCATCAATCTCTTCTTTGAAAATTCGACACGCACACGCACCAGCTTTGAATTGGCCGGCAAACGACTCTCCGGAGATGTGATTAATATCTCCGCCTCCACCAGTGCCACCAAAAAAGGGGAATCACTACTCGATACCGCCATGACGCTGGCAGCCATGCAACCACATGTATTGGTGATCCGTCACTCTGTGTCTGGCACCTGCGAACTGCTGGCTGAACATTTGGGCAACACGGCCATCGTCAATGCTGGCGATGGTGCGCATGAACACCCCACTCAGGTGCTGACCGATCTACTTACCTTGAAACAGACCTGGGACTCCATGCAAGGAAAAGTAATCACCATGGTAGGTGACATTGCGCATTCACGTGTCGCACGATCACATCTACTGGCAGCAAAAAAGATGGGTTACAATATACGCATCGTTGCCCCCAGAACACTCTTACCGGCTGAGGTTGAACGCTATGGCTGTGAGGTGTACAACGACTTTGATGCAGCTCTGCCCGGTTCCGATGCCGTATATATGCTGCGTATGCAAACCGAACGCA
>JAJFLF010000222.1 GCA_021772845.1 Mariprofundus sp. | reverse complement strand
CACGATCTTCTCTGCGCACATTCACCTGCTTGGAGATATTCTGATATTTGGCATCTTTACGATCACGAATCGTTAATACGATCGCACCCACAAGAGCTACCAACAAAATAATCGCAGCAATTTCAAATCCCAATAGATATTTGGTATACAGTACATACCCTATCTCCTTGGTATTATTCACATCCTGAGCAAAGTGTTCTGCCGTTGCTTTTGCACCTTCTGTGAACACACCTGTCGTAGAAGCAGCAACAAACTCAATCATCAGGATAACAGCAATCATGCCGCCCAACGGCAGATATTGTTGAAAGTTATCACGCATCTTCGAGACGTTCACTTCCAGCATCATGATAGCAAACATAAACAACACCATCACAGCACCCACATAGATCAAAATCAGAATGATCCCCAGGAACTCGGCATCAAGCAGAAAGAACAAACCAGCCGCGTTAAAGAAACAGAATATCAGAAACATGACTGCATGCATGGTATTGCGGGACAACACCACACCAAGACCAGCGAAAATCGACAAGCCGGCAAACAGATTAAAAAATGCGGTTTCGAGCATTATCTCTCCCTATTCCTGATTAACTGTAACGTGCATCAGCTGCAATATTTGCGGCGATCTGTTTCTCATAACGATCACCTACAGCCAATAACATATCTTTATCATAATATAATTCAGCACGCGTCTCAGTTGCATACTCAAATTCATGTGTTTCTACGATGGCATCAACAGGACAAGCCTCCTGACAGAAACCACAATAGATGCACTTGCTGAAATCAATGTCATATCGTGTCGTACGACGAGAACCATCATCTCGCTCTTCCGATTCGATGGTGATCGCCAACGCAGGACAAACCACTTCACACAATTTACACGCAATGCAACGCTCTTCACCAGACTCATAACGGCGCAATGCATGCAGACCACGGAAACGTGGAGACAGAGGGGTCTTTTCTTCAGGGTATTCAACAGTGATTTTCTTTTTGAAGAAATATCGACCAGTCACAGATAGACCAATCAACAGCTCCCATAAAAACCATGTTTTAAATGCACGCTTCAGCATATCGTTACCTCCACGCTAACCAGAAATCAATAATGCTGTCCAAACCAGGTGTATAAATGAACATACCTATGACAAAGATCCAACCAAACGTCCAAGGTAAGAAAATCTTCCAACCCAGGCGCATCATCTGATCATAACGGTAACGTGGGAACGTTGCGCGGAACCAGATAAACACAAAAATCAGAAATGCGCTTTTACCCAGCAGCCAGATGGTACCCGGAATAAAGTCCAAAGCTGGAATCGGCGCATACCACCCACCCAGAAACAGGATTGAAGTCATCAAACTGATCAGAATCATCGCACCATATTCCGCCAGTGAGAATGTAGCGAACCACATGCCAGAATACTCAGTGTAATAACCAGCAACCAGCTCTTCTGTTTCAGTCAAATCGAATGGTGTACGACCTGTTTCGGCACAACCGGAGATAAAGAACACCAGCAACATCGGGAAGAGCGGAATCATATACCAGTGCAAAATACCACCAGCTTGAGCATGTACGATATCAGTCAAGTTCAATGAACCAGCCAACATCATTACTGTTACCAGACCAAAGCCCATAGCAATTTCGTATGAAATCATCTGACAGGTCGAACGAATCGAACCCATGATCGGGTATTTGGAGTTTGAAGCCCAACCGGCCATCAACACACCGTAAACAGACAATGAAGCAATCGCCATCACATAGAGCAGTCCAACATTGAGATTTGCAATCGCCATGACATGCGGTGTTTCCCACAGGCCAAACAATGATGTTTCACCAAAAGGCACGACTGCAAAGGCTACCAACGCAGGCATTAACGACAGTAACGGGGCAGCGATAAACAGCATTTTATTGGCTTGAGCCGGAATAATAGTCTCTTTCAACACCAGCTTCAGACCATCAGCTAATGGCTGCAAGAGACCTGCAGGACCAACACGGTTACAACCCTTACGCGCCTGCATGAAGCCGATCACACGGCGTTCACAGTAGGTAATATAAGCCACCGACAATGCAATCGGTACAGCAATCGCAAGAATTTCCAGCGCCCAGATACCACCCTGAATCGCCATATCTAATCCACTCATAATGACGATCCTCCTGAGATTGAAGCTTCAGACACATCAGACAGATCCCCTGCGACACCACGCTTAGAAACAAACAGCACACCAGGGCTAACGTCTTCACGCGTAGCAATATGATATGTCGACTCACCCAGGAAGGTGCGGACTATGTTCTCACCCTCGGACAAACCGTTAGCAGCCAATGTTTCCGGATGCACAATCACATCACCCAGGGCATGAATCCTACCAGCCTCAGTTAATGCTTCTGACGCTCTTACCCATGCACCTTCACGGTACATCGAATAACGACTTACTACATCCAGATCAAAATTAGCAGTTGTTGCGCGAGGATTCGTTACCACACCTTTATTGCGTGCTGGAGTAACCATCACGCTATCACGATCAGCACCCTGACAGGCTTGACCCAACAGCGGAGTGCTTTGACACGTCAATTCACGCAGCTCTGCCAAATCAACAACGGGCACATCACCACCCATGACTTGGATCATACGCATCATCACTTTCCATAGCGGACGCTCCTGACCAAGTGATTTAATTGGATTACTCGCAACACGAATACGGCCTTCCATATTCACAAATGTGCCTTCAATTTCTGAATAGGCAGCAGCAGGTAGCTGCACTTGAGCATATTCACTTACTTGCCCGGACACTGCAGCAACCTGGATCAACGGCACTTTTTCCAGCGCCGCTTTGGCAGACGATGGAAACAACCCATCACCAAGTGGATCACTACCAACCAGAATCAGAGCATCCAACTCACCCGCGGATGCGGAAGCAAACAGATCACCAGCACTAACACGGACATCGCCATAAATTGCACTGAGTACCTGCGTATTCATACCTTCAGGTATCAAGTTGCGACCATCATTATCTTTTTCAGCATGACCACATGCACGCATCAACAGGTCGAGACCGTTAATCAATGCCGCTGCATCTGCATCTGAACGAATTTCTTCACCAACCAACAAAGCACAACTATCAGCCATCAAGGCATCAGCCAGGATCTTACCGGCCTCATGACGCTCTGGTACTGACGCAAGCCATGCATCAAAACCGGCAGCAGTTTTACCCAGCTCACTTACCTGTTCCATGGCACGCGCAATAACAGCAGGCCAGTCACGCGGACGAATCAATGCATCATTGGTTACATCCATATTGGTACGGTAATTCATGGCTCCGATTCTTGAAACCGGTTTACCAGCCAAACCACGCTTACGCAGACGCTGCATCAATAACGGTAGGCGCTGTCTAAGGTCAGACCCCAGCACCACAACCTGATCGGCATCAGCAATCTGAGCCGTAGTCATGGAGAAACCTTCTTCAAATGCAAATGGACGCATATCACGGCGATGCAGGTCATAAGCAACATGTGCATCAGGGAATAGAGCATCGCGCATCAAACGAATGGATGTTTGACCTTCCACACTCCAATCCGGTGAAAACAGAATACCAACACGTTTTCCTTTCAGTAACTCAGATGCTTTTGCAAACGCATCATCCCAATCCACACTGACCAGCTCACCATTTTCACGCACTTTAGGCGCCAGAATGCGGTGCTCAGAACGGAAAGCATCATAAACATAACGACCGCGGTCACAGATCCATGGCTCAGGGCTATTTTCAATCGGTTGAATACGCATCACTTCATCATCACGCGATTCAATTTGAATATCACAGCCATTAGGACACTGCGTACATGTACTCTGATGACGGGTCATTTCCCATGGACGAGACACATCATGTGAAGGTTTATCAAGCAATGCTCCAACCGGACAAATATCCGGCAGATTACCTGATAACTCAGACTCCAACGCTTCTTCAACAATGCCTGCAATGGTCATATGATCAGAACGGTTCAGGACACCGATATCTCCGGTTCCAGCCACTTCATCGGCGAAACGGACACAGCGCGTACAATGAATACAGCGTGTCATGCATGTATTTACAAACGGACCCAACTCATAATTCACAACAGCGCGTTTAGGTTCGCTATAACGACCCTTGGATGCGCCGTGCTCTACAGTGTAATCCTGTAATTTACAGCTACCACCCTGATCACACACCGGGCAATCCAGCGGATGGTGAATAAGCAGATATTCCAGCATCATCTCACGATCTTTTTCCAAGGATGGTGTCTCTGTAACCACCTTCATCCCTTCACCGACTGGCGTACAACATGATGCAGCAGGCTTCGGCCAGCCTTCAACTTCTACCAGACACATACGGCAATTCGCAGCTACCGACAATTCAGGGTGATAACAGAAATAAGGCACATCAACACCGTTCTCACGGCACGCCTCTAAAATACTGCTTCCCGCTGCGACTTCGACTTCCTGGTCGTTGATAAATAAAGAGGTCATGACGCATTCTCTCCCAAACAAGCTTGTACATCTTCAGGAAAATGCTTAAGCAGCGATAACACTGGAGCCGCGGCACCTTCAGCAAGCGCACAAATAGTTCGCCCAGACATATGTATTGCAGCTTCACTTAATACGGTTACATCTTCTTGTGTTCCCTTTCCTGCCTCAACACGTGTAATCACACGCTCCAACCAACCGGTACCCTCACGGCAAGGGGTACACTGACCACACGATTCATGCGCATAGAAATGTGTCATACGACGCGTGAAAGCCACCAGATCAGCTGTTTCATCCATAATGATAATAGCACCTGAACCCAGGAATGATCCCGCTTTCATCAAATCATCATACGTTAGTGGTGTATCATAATGCTCGCCCAGCAACCATGGTGTAGAAGAACCACCCGGAATAATAACCTTCGGCACTGTTCCATGCTGAAGACCACCGCAATAGTCCTCAATCAATGTTTTTAACGAGGTGCCCATTGGCACTTCATAGTTACCTGGTTTATTGACATGGCCGGACACTGAGAAAATCTTACAACCTGTGTTGTTTGGAATACCAATGGCTGCATGCCAGTCGCCACCAAACTCCAGAATAGCAGGGACTGTCGAGAGTGTTTCAACATTATTTACAACAGTTGGACAACCATAAAACCCTTCAATAGCTGGGAACGGTGGTTTAAAACGCGGACGACCAGGCTTTCCTTCCAACGACTCGATCAGGGCTGTTTCTTCACCACAGACATACGCACCTGCACCACGATGAACGCTAAGATTCATGCTATAACCGCTGCCAAGGATATCTTCACCCAGCAGATTGGCTGCATACGCCTCTTTGATCGCCGCATTCAGCACATTAATTTCATGCAGGAACTCACCGCGCACATAGATATATGCATCTTTCACGTCGAGCGCAAAACCCGCCATAATCATGCCTTCGATCAGCAGATGCGGATCAAA
>JAJFLF010000221.1 GCA_021772845.1 Mariprofundus sp. | reverse complement strand
TTGGTACGTGGTGTGATTCCCAAGAATGTACGTATTCCTGCTTACATCACCATCATTGCCGCTTTTGTGACCGTAGTTGAAATGGCCATGAATGCATGGATGCATGAGATGTATCTGGTGCTTGGCCTGTTCATTCCGCTGATCGTGGTGAACTGTGCCATCCTTGGCCGCGCTGAAGCGTTTGCCAGCAAGAATTCTGTCACTGATTCTTTGGTGGATGCGCTTGCGATCGGTACCGGGTTTACCTTTGCACTCTTGCTGCTTGGTGGTGTGCGTGAGGTACTGGGTCAGGGAGAGCTCTTCGGTTTTGCCGTCTTCGGCGCTTCGTATCCCGATGTACTGATGTTCATCCTACCGCCGGGAGCTTTTATTGCGTTGGGATTTATTCTGGCTGGTATCAATATTTTTAATGCCCGTATGCAGCGTCGATCAGATGAACGTACGCGTGCTGCTAATGCTGCCTTGGCAGCGCTTGCCGCAGAAGTTGCGGCTGTGGAGATAAGTTCATGAGTGGAATTTTATTCTGGTTAATTTTAGCTGTTGTGTTTGTGCTGTTATGGTGGGCGGGTTTCTATGCCACCAAAGATATGCGTGTGAAAAAAAATGCGATGCGTGAAGAGCAGGCCAAGCGCAATCTCAAACTCTATGCCCAACAACAAGCAGAAGCGGCAGCAACTGAAGCTGATGCAACAAAACCAGCAACAGAATCAGTTGATGATGCAAACACTACAAATGAAACGATCTGTAATGAAACAAACAGTAGTGAAAAAACCAGCAGCAAGGATTCAAACTAATGCCATGTTTGTTGGTACATACGAATATTGAAGTCGCTGATCACGCTGCTTTTTTACGCCGCTGTTCAGCAGAAGTAGCGGATATTCTGGCTAAACCGGAATCCTATGTCATGGTCGAACTCTCCGGTAACAGGAGCATGTTGTTTGCCGGCTCTGATGCGCCACTGGCTTTTATAGAGCTCAAAAGTCTCGGTCTGAGCACCATGCAAACGCCAGATCTATCGGCCAGATTATGTAGCCTGATTCAGAATGAACTGGGTATTGATAGCTCTCGCATTTACATTGAATTTGCAGCACCTGAACGCGCCATGTTTGGTTTCAATGGTGGTACATTTTAATGGCTATTCAAGAGATCCTCATTCATCCGGATGATCGTCTGCGCGAGATCGCTAAACCGGTATCGTTCCCTCTCAGTGATGCGGTTAAAAGCATCATCGGAGATATGGCCGAGACTATGTACGATGCACCGGGCGTTGGCCTGGCAGCTCCGCAGATCGGCGTATCATTACAAATTGCTGTCACTGATACACTTTGGCGCAGTGAAGAAGTGCGTCATGATGAAGACAAACCAGGTGGCCGGCGCGAACTGAAGGTCTGGATCAATCCGGAATTCATCTGGTTTAGTGATGAGTCGGCAACGTGGGAAGAGGGCTGTTTATCCATCCCTGAAACCTATGCCGATGTTACACGTCCGGCCGCAGTACGCCTGCGCTGGTTCGACATCGATGGAAAAGCGCACGAACAGGACTTTGAAGACTTTCAGGCTGTTGCCCTACAGCACGAATTCGATCACCTGATCGGAAAATTGTTCATCGACCACATCTCCCCGCTCAAACGCAAAATGATCACAAAAAGAATGAAAAAATTGTTTAAAGAATAAACGACTCAAACTTTGCGGCAAAACCACCCATCTGATCGACAAACCATGGAGATAATATGCGCGTAGTATTTGCCGGTACACCCGGTTTTTCTGTCCCCTGCCTGACCGCTTTGCTTAAAGCTGATGGTATTGATGTGGTCGGTGTGGTTTCGCAACCCGATCGTAAATCCGGACGCGGCATGAAACTCACACCTTCAGCGGTAAAACAAGCCGCACTCAATGCCGGCATTGATGTTATCACGCCTGAAAAATTGCGTGATAATGATGAAGCCCTGGCATGGTTGCAGGCCAAGAAAGCTGATATTCTGGTGGTTGTGGCCTTTGGCATGATTCTCCCCAAAAGCTGGCTGGATGCCCCCTCTATTAGTCCACTAAATGTGCATGCTTCTCTATTGCCACGCTGGCGCGGAGCAGCTCCTATCGAACGCTCTCTATTGGCAGGGGATGCTGAAACAGGGGTTTGCATCATGCAAATGGAAGAGGGTCTCGATACCGGTGGTATCTACAGCTTCCTAACCCTGCCTATCACAGATCAAACGACGGGTTCAGAACTGTGGTTCAAACTCTCTCCGCTGGGGGCTGAACTGCTGATCGAAACATTGCCAAAGGTTGCAGCAGGTCTACAGCCACAAACTCAGATTGAAGATGGCATCACCTACGCAAAAAAGATCACCAATGACGAACGTATTATCGATTGGTCGAAAAGCGCATCTGAAACAGATCGACTGGTACGCTGCTTTTCACCACGCCCCGGTGTGCGCTGCCAATACAGAGGTAAATGGTTAAAACTGATTGCTGGTGAAAGCCTGTCCAGCACGCACAGCTCTCCAATAGGTTCTGTACTGGGTAATACAGAGGGGCTGGATATAGCCTGTGCGGAAGGCACGGTGTATCGCATCACAGAACTACAACCCGAAGGAAAGAAAGCCATGCAGGTTACGGATTTTCTCAGAGGGGCACAGCTCAAAGCCGGCGCTGTGTTAGCTTAATCATGCAGATCACCGACCTTCCATTTAATCTGCATATTGATCTGCAAATCGACAAAAATGGGGATGGCGATGAAGTGTTTCTTAGGCAACAGCAATGTCTGCTCAATCATGTCGGTAGCCTGCATGCATCTGTTATCCATGCTTTAGCAGAGGGAGCCAGTGGCCACTACTTGATCCTGAACCTATTACCTCTTTTTCCAGAATCTACAGTGCTGGTTAGAAAAGCATCAATTCAATACAAACGCCCTGCCATGCAAGAGTGCAGCGCAAAAGCGATTGTAGACCCGGCCGCTTTGCAAACATGCATCGACACCTTGAACCGACGTAGCCGAACCATCTTCAAGATCCCCGTTCATGTCATGTGTGAAGATAAAATCATTGCCACAGCTGAAATTGACTGGTGGTTACAGGTCCCCAAATAATCATGCCTATAGTACTCAAACGATCACAGCTTATCCCTAAGGAACCATCATGACTCAAGCGCAAACCATTTATCTTAAAGATTATCTTGCTCCATCCTTTTTGGTGGATCATGTATCACTTACATTCACACTGCAGCCGACCAGCACCGAAGTGGTCTCCACAGTTCAATATCGTCGCAATTCTGAAACTACGACTGCAACCGAGTTAAAGCTCGATGGCCATGATCTGGAGCTGCTATCGATTAAACTCGATGGGCTAACACTTTCACCGGACCGCTATCAGTTGCATGCACAGGGTTTGAACATTGCCAATGCCCCGGATATATTTGAGCTGGAAATCACCACCCGCATCAACCCACAAGGCAATACAGCGCTCGAAGGCCTCTACCGTTCAGCCGGCAACTACTGCACGCAATGTGAAGCGCAGGGCTTTCGTCGTATCAGCTACTATCAGGATCGGCCAGATGTGATGGCTCCTTTCTCAGTACGCATTCTGGCTGATAAAACGAATAATCTCGTACTGCTATCCAATGGAAACCCCGTCGCCCAAGGTGAGATGGAAGATGGTATGCACTGGGCTGAGTGGCATGATCCGTTTGCCAAACCCTGTTATCTGTTTGCGCTGGTTGCAGGTGATCTCTCCTGTTTCGAAGACTCTTTCACCACTGCCTCTGGTCGTGAAATCACCCTGCGTATTTTCACCGAAGAACATCACATCCATCAATGTGGCCACGCCATGGAATCATTAAAGCGTGCAATGGGCTGGGATGAAGAGAGGTTCGGCCTCGAATATGATCTTGATCTGTTCATGATTGTTGCCGTCGATGATTTTAATATGGGAGCCATGGAAAATAAGGGGCTGAACGTTTTCAATTCACGCCTTGTTTTTGCCAGCCCTGAATCAGCTACCGATAGTGATTATATCGCCATTGAAGCGGTGATTGGTCATGAATATTTTCATAACTGGACGGGTAACCGCGTCACCTGCCGTGATTGGTTTCAGCTCAGCCTGAAAGAGGGTCTGACCGTGTTCCGCGATCAGGAGTTCACTGCCGATATCCACTCACGAGCTGCCAAACGCATTGAAGATGTACGCCTGTTACGCACCCATCAATTTGCTGAAGATGCCAGCCCCATGGCACACCCGATTCGCCCGGCTTCATATATGGAGATCAATAATTTCTATACTGTCACCGTCTATGAAAAAGGTGCGGAAGTTGTACGCCTCTATCAGAGCCTGCTAGGTGTCGATGGTTTCAGACGTGGCATGGACCTCTATTTTAAACGCCACGATGGTCAAGCTGTCACCACCGAAGATTTTCTTTCTGCCATGCGCGATGCCAATGCTGATTCTACTACGGCTGATCTTGCACAGATGCAGCCCTGGTATGACCAGGCGGGCACACCGAAACTATCCATTCGTATGACTTATGATGCAGCGGCACAGAGCTGCACCCTGCACTGCTCACAAAGCTGTGCTGATAGCCCTGACCAAAACGACAAACAGCCCTATTTGATTCCATTAACCCTGGCACTACTGCTGCCCGATGGTTCAGAGCAGCTCTTACACATGGCTGGAGAAGAAGAAGTACAAAAAACTGAACGTACACTCATCATCACTGAAGCTGAGCAATCCTTCACATTTGTTGATGTCGCTGAACAACCACTACCATCCCTGCTACGTGGTTTCTCAGCACCAGTTGAGCTTGATTACCCATACAGTGCCGATGACGATGCCTTTTTGATGCAGCACGATAACGATGCATTCAACCGCTGGGCCGCTGCACAACGATTGGCGATGACAAGCATGCAAAGTATGCAAAGTATGCAAAGTATGCTGAAAGAAGGTACATCGCCTGATCATCGCATCACGGCCGCCTTCCGTCATCTACTACACGATGAACAGCTTGATGCAGCACTTAAAGCCGAAGCACTGATGCTACCTTCAGAATCTGATATTGCTGAAGCCACGACACCAGCTGATCCGGGACGTATTCATGCCGTGCGTGAACAGCTGCGACACCACATTGCGACAGAGCTAAAAACGGATTTTGAGTCCTGTTACCAAACACTCTCTGGTGGCTCCGCTGGACTTGATGATGAGGCCATGCAGCATCGCAAGCTTAAAAATGTATGCCTGTCGTACTTAAGCACATTGAATGACGAAACCACAATTCAGCTCACCTATAAGCAGTTTAACGAAGCAAAAAACATGACCGACCAATATGCCGCCCTATCTGCTCTGGCCGATTGCGATTGCCCTGAGAGAAGCGCTGCATTGGAAGCATTTGAAATGCGCTGGTCTGATGATGCCAACGTCATGGATAAATGGTTTGCTGTTCAGGCCTCTTCATCTCTTCCCGATACATTAGAGCAGATAAAAACACTCATGGGCCATGATAAATTCGACCTGCATAATCCAAACAAAGTACGCTCCCTAATCGGCAGCTTCGCTATGCGCAACCCGGCTATCTTCCATACAGAGGATGGCAGTGGTTATGCATTCGTTGCTGATCAGGTCTTGGCACTCGACAAACTCAATCCGCAAGTTGCCTCACGCATGGTGCGTGCTCTGATGCCTTGGAAACGATTGGAATCTACACGCAGTGCTTTGATGCGAACCCAGCTTCAACGTATTGCTGATAGTGAAGGTCTATCTGGTGATGTGTTTGAAATCGTCAGCAAAAGCCTGAACTAAGCCATAACATAACCCTCTCAGGATTTCAGAAGTCGCTTGTGCCTTAGCACAAATCATCGTATTACTGTTTTTTCAATTCCGACATACAATCATCGACAATTTCGAGCATATTATAACCAAGCTCTACCTCCTCTCGGTTGGAAGAGATAATCATCAGGTTGGCGCACTCGTGAAACTTTTCCAACACATTGGAATCCTCCATAAGGATATCCATATCGATAATAACTTTATGATCGCGGCCCATACACTGAATATAGCATATTTTACCATATTCAGACAGTGCAAGACCATCGCGGTTCATGCTATATATTTAAAAATAGAGCAGGCCATGCAAAGTGATGCAAAACAACTCTAGATACTATCGAACAATCACCCCACATTTTAACTCTGTTTCTCTGCTCAAGAGGGAGTAAGATGCGCGCGCTAGCTAAGACAGATACTTGTGAAATGAGATCTATAAGGGAAAAGGGAATCCGAAATGAAATTAGCAATGATTGGTTTGGGTCGCATGGGCG
>JAJFLF010000023.1 GCA_021772845.1 Mariprofundus sp. | reverse complement strand
CCTCCGAAAAACAGGCGCGCACTATAGGGGCGGAAGTTGTTGGGATCAAGCAGTCTGATAACATAACGTAGATGATTAGAAATATAACTGCTTTATACTGCAAAACTATCAAGCTTATGATCACTACAACAGAGTGAATGAACAGGCTTTCTTACTGCTGTAAGCCCCCCTACCTGACAAATCGTACCTACCTCATTTATCTGACATTGAATGACTGCACATTGAACTGTAATCTACCTTGAGCTTCAAAAACACGGTTTAAAGCATGGAAGTCATCCAACTGGAAGTCATTATGCCACTCATTCTTCATTCGTTCGCATTCGCACTGCTTTTATCCATCTCCACGCTTGCCAGTGCAGAAGCAGAAATGGATAAGCCACAAACATCGAACATCCTTGCATCCAAATCCGTACAGCTTGGAATCCGTACTGGCTTCTCCAATGTCACGGCACATGAATTTGTTTATGCAGAAAACTACAAAGTGAGTGAATTATTGTGGGATACCGAAAATGCCCCCATGATCGCCACCGATTTCAGTTTCATTCTCGTACCGTCCTGGGATCTTAAATTTAATGCCACGCTATCCACAATCATTGGTACTCCTGACTCCACCATGAATGACTATGACTGGTTGGTTGTCGGCGCTGACTGGTCAGACTGGTCCACCCATGACAACACTCAACTGAAAAGAGGCCTGAATGCAGACATCAGCATCTCAAGCAGTCTGTACAGTAATGAATCGGAAACCATCGTGTTGGATATACTTTTAGGTTACAAGAGAGATCAATGGAAGTGGGAAGCGAGTGGCGGCTCTTATATATATACGCTGACCCCCGGCTTCAGAGACCAGACCGGCACATTCGCAAATACGCCGGTCACCAGCTATCAGCAAACGATCGACACCCCTTACATTGGCATGAGTGCTATATGGACTGAAGGTAAATTTACTATCGGTATTAAAGTCATTGTCAGTAAATTCGCATTTGCAAAAGCTGTCGACCACCACTATTTAAGGAATCTTGTGTTCACCGACACCTTCAAAAACGGAACGATGATTGGAGGCGACGTCCACTTCACCTACCAGGCCACAAAAAACACCACATACAATATTTTTTATGCTTTTCAGAGTTATCCAAAAAACAGAGGCAATACCAGCGTCTTCAACCAGACTACAGGTATCACCACTAATTTTTATGATGCAGCAGGCATGAGTCTGGATTATCAAACACTCGGCATTGGAGCGACCTACGCTTTCTAAAGCTTAATTCTGGAGTACGATCATCATCGACTTAAGTACGACGATTGAAACATTACTTCCTTTTATCAGGCTAGTTATGCATCAAAGATTACAATATTTCCATCTCCAGCCTTGTTCTTTGCCTGAGTTAGAGCAACATCAGCATCATGCATAACTTTGTCCGAATCACTATCCCCTTCACCAAGAAGCTTCACTCCAACACTCCCACTAACATGCAGTTTCTGCCCATTAACATTAATAGGTTCAAAAACAGCCTTGATAAGCTGGTCTGCTAAGGTCATCACATCTTCTCTAGCCTGCTGTTCTCCGGTTTTCGCATGATTAATAATCATAACAAACTCATCACCATTCAGGCGACCAGCAATATCTTCTGCTCCTAGCTGGGAACGTAGCCGACTGGCTGTTTCTACCAATACAGTATCGCCGGCATCATGACCGAACCTTTCATTGACTGATTTAAGCCCGTGCAAGTCAAATAACATTATCGCACTATTAACATCACCTTTAGCCGATGCGGCTATACTTTTCTCAATATTACTGTAAACAACATGTCTATTTGATAAATCGGTTAAAACATCTTTCAAAATCAACTGTTCCATTTGATCATGAGCATTATCCCGGGCTCTGATATATGGATTAATCACCCATAAATATATAAGCGGTGTAGTCAGAATTGCCAGCAACAGGATATCGAGTAGAGCTTCTATATATGGACTGAGATTTGCATCCATATAGATAAACCCATCCATGATAGAGAACTCCACCACAGAAATAATCGTAACAACACGCAGAATCACCTGTCTGCTAGTTAAAAATTCATTCATTTTGTTGGCACCTTGTGAAAAAAAAGTTAGAGAAACATTGGGTACATTAACACAGGAAACAGTACCATTATAGCACAGTTTATTGAACATTTGAGATTAATGAGACCATAATAAATGTAAGCTTATGTCTATATACCTTACCTTAACTCAACATCGTGAATCATAATGCCTTGCCGGTTATTCAAACTGACTTCCTCTACCCTGGCATGCAAACGTGCGATCAGGCTGGAAGGTTCTTTCTGCTGCCGCCATTCGTAGACAGTCACAAAAGCCATCACCTGCTGCACATAACGACGGGTTTCGTTGAATGGAATGGCCTCCACCCAGGCTTCTGGAGAATCAAACGAGACGCGTTCAAGCCATGTGGAAACCCGATGCGGACCAGCATTATAACCAGCGGCAGCTAGTGCCAGATTCCCATAACGTTCTTTTATGCCAGCCAGATATGTGGAACCCAGTCTAATATTGGTGGCAGCAGAGAACAGTCTTGGACTCTTTTTGCCCATCTTAAGTTTACGCGCAACCTGACGGGCAGTTGCAGGCATCAACTGCATCAGTCCTTTAGCTCCAACATAGGATACAGCATGTTGATTAAAGGCTGATTCCTGACGAATAATACTCCAGATCGATGCTTGGCTAAGGCCTGTTTTAAGAGCTGCCTGGTTGACCAGCTTTGCATACATCATCGGGAATCGTTCAGTTAACGCATCCATTTCATCGGCCTTAAAAGCAGCCCGGATCACCTGATCATGCCAATCCCAACGGGAAGCAATAACCGTAGCTGCTTTCCAATGCATCGTATCTGCACCAGAGAGCGCATAATGCCACTCACGTATGGCCTTACTGCGTTTATTCATTGCCAACCATTCAGACACCCTTTTAATGGCCTGCATATTTTCAACTTCCGCAATCAGCTCATCGGAAACAACAATCTCAGGAGACTTCAGTTGAAATGGCAGTGCAAGTTTCTCCGCACCCAAAAAGTTATAATAGCCCCGCCCTTCTGCCAGTTTGCGGTATTGATGATCGGCGCCCTTTATGTTGCCGCTGGCTTCCATCGCATGAGCTTGCCAATATACCCAGCGATCCTGCGCCCGCTCTTCAACAGGCATTTCCCGAATCACGGAGAGGGTGCGTGGCCAATCCTGAACAATAATAGCCAGTCTCACCTGCCAACTACGCGTATCCTCATTTTGGAATGATGAAGGCAATGCAAGCAACCACTCAGCGGCTATCTGCTGATGTTGTCTGGCGGCTCTCAATGCAACGTATCGTTCAAGCTCGGAAAACAGGTCCGGTGAGATCTGTTTCTGTGAGGACTTAAGCTGCTGCAAATTCAACCATGCCTTAGCCGGATCACGTTTGGAAAGTCGTTTGATAACATCGCTGATCATGAATGCAGCTGGTACAACAGCATCCAGAGAAGAAAAAGATTCAGGCCATGACTGCAGCAACTTTTCAGGATTTTTTTGAGCTTTACGCCAATATTTCAACCATTTTTTCTGCTGTGTATTGAGTCCTTTGTTCAATCCTGCCGTTTTCTGCCAACGTCCCTTTTTGGCAAACTTCGAAATGCGGTACCACCGTTCAATATCACTGGGATGGTCTTCTTTCAGCCAGGCTTTATATAGTGGTTTTGAGAGGGCTGTCGTGCTTTTACCCTGTTTCCAACGATTTGAAAAAGCGCGCATCGCTGTGGCGGTAAAACCCGCCTTCTTTTCCGCTGATATATTTGCATCCTTCGATGCGTACCACAGAGCCATCATGGCAATTTCCGGAAATTTGGAAGCCAGCGCTGGGGATTCTTCGATCAACCGATGCGCATCTGCCCAACGACCTTTTTTTGCCAAAAATTTAAGCCAGTTGCGCCGCAAATTAATGTTTTCAGGCACATCTGCATGTGCGATAAGCGTTGCAGCAACCAGTCTGTCATCACCCTTTTTCAAAATTTTACTGGCATGCCATATATCAAGATAGGGGGTGAGTGCATAATCACCCAGTTTATCTTTCAACTTATGAAAACGTTTGATCTGGTTTAGATCGAGGGCATTGCGCGCTTGCATAAACCAGTCCCGCTGTTGCTCAACAGTTGCTGCCTGTAATGCAGGAGCCCAAAGCAGTAACACGGCTATAGTGATGAGCAAAATTCGCATGAACGGCCTCTAATGAGAATCTGACTTATGTATGCATCAAGTGTAGCTGGAAGTTTACCCTTTGCTAGTCTTCATGTGACCTGCATCACCATTCTGCACGATTGCAGAATGGGACGAGCTTTAGCTCGCCCGACAAGGTGAATGCCGCCTTGCGGCAGAGAGAGTGCCCTGGGGTAAGGGTAAGGCACATGGATGTGCCGAATCACAATCCAGCAGGATAGCTGGATTCATGGCACACATCCGAGCACCACCCTTTCAGGGCGCTTACGCATGCCATTGTACTATCCTGTACAATGGTGAACGCTACAACGTGGCGGCCCCGAAGGGAGAAGGGCATGGATGCCCGGAATCACAAACCGACAGGATAGTCGGTATGAACACTGCGAAGCAGTGGCCCGAAGGGTGGAGGGCATGGATGCCCGGAATACAATTACACACAACACGCATAGCCACCCTGAAAGGGTCGAGCAAACAGATGTGCCTCATAAATTAATCTAAACTATCGCACCATGAAAGCAGAACTCATCCACCACCTTATCGCCTTTGAAATGCTCTTCAATGATGCGGTCAATAGCTGCTTCATCCAGATGGCAGTACCAAACACCTTCCGGATGCACGACCATGATCGGTCCTTCGCTACAAACACCTAGACAACCGGCACGATTAACCCGCACGGCCTTTGTCTCATGGATATTCAAACCCTCATCAGCCAGTCGGTTTTTCAGATAGTTAAGCAAGGGGATATTTTCACCACAACTTTTACCACAGCACATCAATACGTGACGGTGATAAGGCATGATCATAGGTTTTCTCTTGATATCGCTCATAGATTTAAATCCTTTCTCCAATGTTTTCGCTCAGCTACCACATCACCAATCACAATAATTGATGGTGAGCGGGCTTCAACTTCTCCAGCAGCTGCCTGCTTGATAGTCGCTTCAGTAACTGACTCCTCTGGCAACGTTGCCGCATAGATAATGGCAAGCGGTGTCTCTTCTGCAAGTCCTGCATCCAATAACTGAGCCGCAATGCGATGCAAATTTTTCGCCCCCATATAAAAGACCAGCACCGGAAACGCTTTGACCAGGGCTTGCCAATCCATGCGGCTCTTCTCTTCAACTTCATGACCGGTCAAAAATGCCAATGATGCATTCACCGAACGATCCGTCACCGGGATGCCTGCCATGGCTGGTGCAGCAACACCTGCTGTAATGCCCGGAATAATACGAATGGGAATATTCTTTTGTGCCAGCGCACGCACCTCTTCACCACCGCGCCCGAATACAAAGGGGTCCCCACCTTTCAAACGAACCACGCGTTTGCCTTGTTGTGCCAAGCTAATCAATCGATCACATATATCTTCCTGACTCGTAGAAGCGCGACCACCACGTTTACCTGCCTGTATCAGTTCGGCGTCAACCGCAGCCATCTCCAGCACCGATTCAGAGACCAGAGCATCATAAACAATCACATCACAATCGCCGATCAATTTCGCTGCCGCCAGTGTTAACAGTGATGCATCACCGGGACCAGCCCCAACCAGAGCCACTTCACCTTTAATGAGAGGTGCATCAAGTTTCATCTGTCACTCCCCTCGTTTCCTTCTGCCTGAAAGCAATCGGCAATCAACTGCGCAAATGATTCATGCTCACTCAATACAGGCCCCTGTTTAATCTCTAGACTACAATCATTCATCATACCCTGAAGCCTGACAAGGCTGGCTCCTTTAAACAGCAATAGCGGTTGTACGGATATAGCCTTTATCTCTTCTCCAGCCCAATGTTCTAACAGAGAAGAGACCGAAGGTTCAGAATGCAATGAGGCCAGCGCATGTTTGGAACAGGTCTTCATTTTGCCATACAGCGCCGTAGCCAGCTTCTCAAAACCGGCAAAACGATAGAGTACAAACATTGCATTGATGCGCCGTGTATCACGGGTAATCAGATCAACCGCCATATCAGCAATGGTATCACTGTGTTCTGTCAGTGCAGGCATCAGATCACAGTTTGAAGCTGCAACCAAGCGGGGAACATCCTCCCGCACATGTTTACCTTCACCCAAAAATAGCGGCAACACTTTTGCACCTGACTGCAGCGTCTGATCATTCAGATAGGCAACCCCCACCTCTTCACCCAATAAAGTCGACACGTTGGCGGCCAGGCTTTGCACCTGCGTATTGTGGTCCGCATTGGATGAGCCGTGCGCCAATAGAATATTCATCAGAACTCAATACCCTGGGTGGCTTTAATATCATTTTGATAAGCATGTTTGATCATCTTCATCTCAGTCACCGTATCCGCGGCTTCAATCACTTCAGGAGCTGCATTACGACCGGTTAAAATCATATGCATCCATGCAGGTTTTTCATCACGGATGAATGCGGCAATCTCTTCGCCTGAAATCCAGCCATAACCCGTGCAGTAGTTGATCTCATCAAAGACAACCATATCGAACTCATGGGAGCGCACCTTCTCTTTGCAGAGATCCCAGATCTCACGACTGGTTTTGATATCCTGTTCGGGATTTTTGGTATCCCAGGTAAACCCATCACCAAGCGCATGCCATTCGATATTATCGAACTTTTGTGCAGCCCGTTCTTCACCAGTTTTCCATTTGCCTTTGATAAACTGGATCACACACACCTTCATGTCCCAGCCGGCAGCCCGAAACGCCACACCAAAAGCCGAGGACGATTTGCCTTTACCTTCACCGGTATGCACCAGCACTACACCTTGTCTCTTATCCCGTGCTTTCATGACTTTTCTCCATAGTTGGGAACCAGCACATTCCCCTGTTGTATTACTGGTGCATCAAATAGTTGTGAAAGTTTTGCGCTATCAAACAGCATTTTGGCCTCACCGAATTCAGCCCCGCCTTTACCGTCGATTAGAATCAGATGATCGGCAACTGCCATAGCCTGTTGAATATCATGCAACACCGTAATAATAGCCCGTCCATTCTCACACTGTTTTTTCATCATCTGAATGCATTGAATCTGATGTTTGAGGTCCAGATGCGCTGTCGGCTCATCGAGCAACCACACAGGAGCATCTCGCAACATCAACGCGGCCAGTTCTGTGCGCTGACGCTCTCCGCTGGAGAGCTCACCAAGGGGGCGATGTAAAAGATCCTGAATATCCATGGCGTTTACCATGTTCTCAACAGACCCACTATCTTCATTCATGGCTAGATGCAGCCGCTGTAGCTCCGTCAACCCGAATTCT
>JAJFLF010000220.1 GCA_021772845.1 Mariprofundus sp. | reverse complement strand
GTCACGGCCGAATTTCTCGCCCATGAACATTTGAAGAAGAAGCTTACGAATGGGCTCAAGCGTCGCATAAGGCAACATCAGCTCAATGCGGCCACCGCGATCTTCCATATCAATGCGAAGTTTCACAAGGATCGCCGCATTAGCAGGTCTCGCAATTGCTGCAAATCGCGGATTGGTTTCCAACCGGTCGAGCACGAAATCCACTTTCGACAAGGGATCGAACGCCGTACACAGATCCTCGAGGATAACTTCAATCATCCGCTGAACAAGATTTCGCTCAATCGTCGTATACGGCCGGCCTTCAATCCGCATTGCCGCTGTACCGCGACGCCCTCCTAAAAGCACGTCAACGATTGAGTAAATCAAATTCGAATCGACCGTAAACAGACCATAATTGTCGAGTTGTTCCGCTCTAAAGACCGATAAGATTGCAGGAAGAGGAATCGAGTTGAGGTAATCGCCAAATCGTATTGACGAGATATTATCAAGACTTACTTCAACATTGTCCGAAGTGAAATTCCGCAAAGAGGTTGTCATCAACCGAACGAGACGATCAAAGATGATCTCCAGCATCGGAAGGCGTTCATAGGAAACCAAGGTGGAGTTGATAATCGCGCGAATACCGCTGCCATCACCACTACCGTCGTCACCAACGTCAAATCCTAGAAGACTATCAATTTCGTCTTGGTCTAGAACGCGTTCGCTGCCGCCTTCGCTTTCGTCATCATCATCGTCGTCGGCCATGGCGTCCCATTCGGCCGCCATTGCTTCGTCGTCGACAGCCTCTTCGCCATCTTCCGAACCTGCATCCGCTTCCGCACCGGCATCACCATCGCCATCGTCGTCGGCGCCTTCTTCAGCACCCCACGCCGCTGCCAGGTCATCCTGGTCGACTTCATCTTCATCCATAAACGCTTACTACCACTTTTACTGAATCACCATTTCTTTGATGAGCACAGCGTTAACTTCGACCGGTTGAGCAGCGAGATTGACGCGTCTCAATAATTCTTCTTTCACCCGTTGAGTACCTGATGCACCGCTCAGGTCTTCCATCCGCAACTCTCTTAAATAGACTTGGAAATTGTCCCTCACACGCGGCACAGCTGCTTCCAAGATCGTAATATCTTGGTCTTTTGATATCTCCAGAGCCACTTCAAGTTTTAGGAATGTCGCGCGCGGGCCGCTGCTGTTGAGGTTAACTAACAATTCCGGAAACTCATAAAACACGACCTGGGTTGGATCGAGCATGGTCGATGCGTGAGGATCATCGGCGCCATCTGCGGCAAGATGACCAGCATCATCGTCGCCGCCACCGAAAAACATCAAAGCACCAACACCAAGGAGTACGACAACCAGAATGGGAAGCGCAATAAACAAAACGATCGTTCGCCCGGTGAGCTTTTTCTTTTTCCCCTCACCTTCGCCTTCACCTTCACCTTCTTCACCCTCGCCTTCTTCGACGTCGAGTTCTTCAGGTTCTTCTTTTTTTTCTGCCATGCGTCCTCCATACTTACCCCTCATTGAGAGGCAAGCCGGCTCAAATCCTAATGCCCGTTAAGCAAGAGCCTAGTATTTCAGGGTTAAAGATTGGTTGTCGGATGAATAAAATCATAATGCGATCGTTAATCGCACTTTAGTCGAACTTAATTGATCACTAACGCACACTTACCGACATGCGTGATCGGCAGTTTTTTCCTCTATAAGCGATCTTTCTGCCTAAAGATTAATTAATACAGCCTTAACATTCCCCATAAGTCATTGATTTAATTAAGTTATCAATGTGGCACGCCCCGTGCTTACTATCTCATCGAATAGTTGAATTGCGTAGGTCATAGCTTTCCAAAAGGAAATGCCCCAAACAAGGGTTATTAGAATGGATAACACATTACTCACTGGACTGTCGTCTCAGATGGTCATGCGCCGTAACATGGACATGGTTGCGAACAACCTCGCAAACATCAGCACCACGGCATACAAATCAGAATCAGTATTATTCGAAGAGTTCCTTATCCCGGTTACGGATGCGCAAGGTAAGGAATCAACGGTTAGCCTTGTTCACGACTACGGAAACTCGCGAAACCTGTCTGAAGGCGGTTTTAAATTCACAGAAAACCCACTCGATGTCGCTTTAAAAGGTCAAGGCTACTTCGTAGTCCAGGACAAGCGCACTGGTGAAAACTATTACACGCGCGCTGGGCATTTCAAAGTAGACGATGAAGGAAATCTGGCAACTTCCGCTGGAGATGTCGTTTTAAACCAAGACAGCCGACCTATTACCTTTGGTGCTAACGATGTCGATATCGAGATTGCGCCGGACGGGACTATATCTTCTTCAGCAGGAATAACCGGCCGCCTCCAATCGGTTACATTCGACAACGAACAAAACATGGAAAAAGCGGGCTTTAATCGCTACTCCACCGATCAAACTCCCATCCCAACAGATAAAGTAGAGTATATCCAGGGCATGATCGAAGGATCGAATGTCAATCCGATCCTAGAAATGACCCGGATGATCCAAATCAGTCGAGCTTATCAATCTGCCTCAAAGCAAATGCAATCGAACGATGACTTGGTCCGCAAAGCCATCGAAACACTAGGTAAAGTTTAATTTCAAGAATTTACGAGTAATGGAGACGAGACAATGAGAGCATTAAGCATCGCAGCGACGGGCATGTTGGCCCAGCAGCTAAATGTTGAAGTCATCTCAAACAACATCGCGAACCTCAACACTGTTGCCTATAAACGCCAACGCGCAGAATTTCAGGACCTCCTCTATCAAAACATAGAACGGTCCGGGTCATCATCATCCGATCAGG
>JAJFLF010000219.1 GCA_021772845.1 Mariprofundus sp. | reverse complement strand
CTGCACTTGATGCTGGTGCATACACTTCTGTGATCCTGATTGGCCCGCACCTTTTTGATAATATGCGGTCTGCGGTGGGAATTGCCCATCATCACTGCATGCATAGAGTCGTGCTCAGATGAGTGATTCGAATAACAGTGTTGTTATATGCGCATGCTAAAGCAGATAGGTTTGTTTGGAGGTTCTTTTGATCCTCCGCATCTTGGCCATGTGGCTTTGGTGCATGCCGGTTTGGAGATGGGACTGGATGAAGTATGGGTAATTCCTGCTTTGCCAGTGCATAGGGTGCTATCAGGCCATGCTGATGGTGCAACGCGATTCAAGTGGCTGCGACAGGTATTTGAAAATGAAACAAAGGTGAAGGTGATTGATTGGGAAGTTAGCCAGTCAGGGCCAACACCGATGGTGAATACCTTGCGTAGATTTCAGCTTGAGCATCCCGATGTGGTACCCTGGTTAATGCTTGGCACAGATGCCTGGCAAGGGTTGCCAACATGGCGCGAATATCCATTGCATCAATCTTTGTGTAATGTGGCTGTGTTTGCACGGCCAGATAGTGCATTAAAGAATGAGTCGATTGACCAGAAAGCAGCAATCGCCCCTTCACTTGCCGGCTGGCAAGAGGTGTCATTGAACGCTTGGTCAGATTGTCTGAATGCAGGGCATTGGTGTGATTTGTCGGTAGTCTTGCCGGATGTTTCTGCAACGATGATTCGCGATAGAGCGTATTTAGGACTGTCTTTAACTGATTTAGTGCCTAAAGTACTGCGATCTGAAATTAAAAGACGATATACGAAAAACAATAGTGTGATTGAGAAAGCATAAAGGATGACAGAAATGGCAACACAGATAACAGAGAAAGATGAAAAGTTCGAAGCTATTACCGCAGAATTGGTTGAGGCGTTGGAAGATATCAAAGCACAGGATGTGTTGGTGATCGATGTGCGTGGTCGTTGTGATTTTGCTGATCGTTTTATTCTGGCCAGTGGCCGCAGTGATCGTCAGCTAAAAGCGATGGCGAAATCGGTAACCGTGGTTGCTCACAAGTATGAGATGCCAGCTAAAATTGAAGGGCTGGAAGCTGCAGAATGGTTATTGGTTGATCTTGGTGATGTTATTGTGCATCTGTTTTTACAGGAAGCGCGTGAAAGCTTTCAACTGGAACGTTTATGGTCTGCACCACGTGGTGACGCAGATAAATCATGAAGCTGCGGCTGTTGGTCGTAGGGAGAGGCTCGAAGGAGCTGTCTGATTTTGAGGCGCGCTTTATTGAACGCCTCAAACCTTTCTCAAGCTGCCAGGTGATTGAGTTGCCAGAAGGGCGTGGTAAACAGGTGTCGCAACGCAAGCAGGAAGAGGCTAAACATATTCTGCAGCAAGCGCGTAAAGGTTTTGTTATTTTTGATGAGCGTGGTGCACTGCATGCCAGTACCAAGTGGGCTGATTATTTGGGACGGTTGAATGCTGATGCGCAGCTGGATTTTGTTATTGGTGGTGCTGATGGACTTGCCGATAGCGTGCGTTCAGAAGCTGCTGCCTGTTGGAGTCTGTCTAAATTGACACTGCCCCATCAGCTGGTTCGTGTTATTGTGCTTGAGCAGTTGTACAGGGCGTTTACCATTATTCAGGGGCATCCATACCACCGCGTATGAATATGAGGCTTCTTTTTATTCCGTTGCTTGTTGCTGCATGGCCAGTGATTTTGCTCTCACCTGTCTCTATTGCACCGGCTTGGGCCGCGGCTGATACACACACCAAAATTGAAAAGATTCAACAGGAACGACAACGCCTTGCCAAGGTGAAAAAGAAGCTTGAAGCACAGCTCGGTAGTGTCGGACGAGAGTTGCGCAAACTCGATTCAGGCTTGATTAAAGCCCGTAAAGCCAGTCGTGAAGCGCGTGCCAATGTGTTGGCGACAGATAAGAAACTGGTAGCACTTAAACGCAAAGCCAAAGTATTGAAGGTTCGCATTCAATCATTAAAACAAGCCATGCTTGATCAAGCAGTAGCAGCATGGCAACGCAGTTCGCATGCTTCAGCGTGGATGGGTGTTTTGACCGGGGTTCCTGTCAGTGATATTCCACATCGCCGTTTTTTATTACAAGAGGTGATGCGCTCACAAGATAACGATCGTCGCATCTATAAAGAGTCTATTGATGAAATGGCTCAAGTTACAGCTGATTTGAAAATTCAACGTCAGCAACTGGAACAGTTCCGCCTGGAGAAACGTAAGGCTGCAGTCAAATTGAGTGCGAGAGTTAAAGCCAAGCGTAGGGTGATTGATCGGGTACGAAAAAATGTGAAATCCAAGAAGAAAAAAGACCAGCGTTTGGCGCGGGAAGAGCGCGCATTGATGAACCTACTGAACGATATGAGTCAGGATCTGTTGGAGATCGATCAGCAGCAGGCTGAACAGCTCAATGTGCGGAAACGTAAAGGGCGGCTAAAATGGCCGGTTCGTGGTCGTATTATGGCAAGTTTTAATTCTCGTCCCAAAAAGAGCATGCCGCGATTGCAAGGGATCCAGATGAGGCCAAAGAAAGGCATCAAGGAAGTACATGCCATGGCGGCGGGGCAAGTGCGTTATGCTGACTGGTTTGGTGGTTATGGTTTGATGACTATTGTGGATTATGGTGAGGGTGTGCTGGGTGTGTATGCCCATAATGACATGTTATATAAGCAGTTGGGTGATTGGGTGGACGAAGGTGAGATTATCGCGGATGTAGGTAGCACCGGCTGGGTGAACCGCGTAACTCTTTATTTTGAAGTCAGGGATAAAGGCAAACCAGTGAATCCGAAACGCTGGTGTCGTCGTTAAAGCACTGGCAGCGTACAGCAATAAGATTGTTTAAACGGGGTAAGGATTAAGATGAAAAAAATACCTTTGAAGTTACGTCACGTGTTCGTGGGCACGGCAGCCGGGTTTGCACTTGCCATAGCAGTGATGGTCTGGAGTCCGGGTACCGGTATGTTGCAGGCCGATGCCGCAACCGATTATGAGCAATTGCAGAAGTTCTCGCGTGTGATGGAAATGGTGCGGCGTGCTTATGTTGAAGATGTTCAGGATGAAAGCCTTATCGATGGGGCGCTCGGAGGCATGCTTACCAGTCTGGACCCGCATTCGACCTATTTGAACAAAGATATGTACAAACAGATGACCGTTGATACCAGAGGTGAATTTGGTGGTTTGGGCATAGAAATATCAGCGTCTGAAGGTGGTATTCGTATTGTTTCTCCGATTGAAGATACACCTGCTGATCGGGCCGGTATTAAGGCCGGGGATCTGATCATTAAAATTAATGATGCTTTGGCGCGGGATATGAGTCTTTCCGAAGCTGTAAAGATTATGCGCGGAAAACCTGGCACCAGCATTGTGTTGACCATCTTCCGCAAAGGTGAGGATGCGCCGCTGGAAATAAAAATCGTGCGTGCCGTCATCAAAGTGAAATCTGTTAAAAGTGATCTATTAGCACCGGGTTATGCATATTTGCGTATTACGCAATTTCAGGAGCGTACTGGCTCTCTGTTAAAGAAACAGATCGCAGCTCTGAAGAAGCGTGCCGATGGCCAGTTAACTGGTGCTGTTCTTGATTTGCGCAACAATCCTGGTGGATTGCTTAATCAGGCGGTTGAAGTCTCGGATATGTTTTTAGAGAAGGGTAATATTGTCAGTACCAAATCAAGGGCAGGCAAAAGTCTCTCTTTTGATGCGCGCAGTGGTGATGCATTGAAAGGCTTACCATTGATTGTATTGATTAATAATGGTTCTGCCTCGGCCTCTGAGATTGTGAGTGGGGCATTGCAGGATCATCACCGTGCTGTGCTTGTAGGTACCAAGAGCTTTGGTAAAGGCTCAGTGCAGTCGGTCGTGCCTCTGGGTGACGGAACAGCTATCAAAGTAACCACAGCGCTGTATTACACG
>JAJFLF010000218.1 GCA_021772845.1 Mariprofundus sp. | reverse complement strand
TAATGGAGATCAGCTCGGAGAAGGACGCGGCGAGCGCAAGAAAATAGCCGAAATTGAAGCGGCGGAGAAAGTATGGCAACAACTGAAGAAGTAAACAAAAAACCATTTCATTGTGGAACGGTCGCGCTGTTAGGGATTCCCAATGTGGGGAAATCGACCCTGATGAATCGCATCATAGGTGCCAAGGTGGCGATTGTGACACCTAAACCACAAACCACACGCCATCGTATTCTTGGTATTCACACGGATGAAGAGTGTCAGATCATCTTTGTAGATACACCGGGTATCCATAAAGGTGCGCAGCAACTTAATCGTAATATGGTGCGTGTAGCTTATGCTGCTGCCGAAGAAGCTGATGTGTTGGCGATTATGCAGGATGCCAGTAAACCGTTGGACAAACCGACTAAAATGTTGATTGAACGTTTTGCCGATGGCCGTTTACAGCAGCCGCGTATCCATGTGCTCAATAAAGTGGATCGTGCCGATAAAGCTCGTCTTTTGCCGCGTCTGCAGCAGTTGCAACAGTTGGATCCGGGTGCAAAGGCTCTAATCCCTGTTTCTGCACGCAAGGGCACCCAGCTGGATAGTTTTCTCAAGGAAATAGTGAAATATCTGCCTGAGCAGCCGGCAATACACGATCCCGACTGGTTTACCGACCAGAGTCAGCGTCAATTGGCAGCTGAATACGTGCGTGAGCAGGTGTTTCTGTCCATGCATCAGGAGATTCCATTCCAGACGGCTGTGGATATCGAGCGTTTTGAAGATCTTGGTGACATCATTGAAATTGAAGCAGTGATCCTCGTTGGTAGTGAGCGCCACAAACCGATGTTAATCGGTAAAGCTGGCGGAGGTATGAAAGCTGTAGGAACCAGAGCCAGAGAGGGTCTGGAGCAGATCCTGGGCAGCCGTGTGCGTCTTAATATATGGGTTAAAGTCGATGAGGACTGGTTTGATCATCCGGGCAAGTTGATTGAGCTTGGTTTGGGCACAGACAATCAATAAAGGAGATATGAACAATGAGTGCACCACTGCTTAAGGTTTCGAATCTGCATAAATATTTTTCTGTGGCAGCGGGTAAGCTACATATTCTTCAAGGTATTGATTTTGATGTGAATGAAGGCGAATTCCTGGCGGTGGTGGGTGAGTCCGGTTCTGGAAAATCCACCATGTTGCAACTGCTCGGCACACTGGAGCAGCCGGACAGGGGTGAAATTCGTCTTGATGGTGAATTGATTCACGCTCTGAGCTCGAATCGACAAGCGCGTCTACGTAATGAGAAAATCGGTTTTGTCTATCAGGCACATCATCTTATTCCTGAGTTAACGGCTTTGGAAAATGTAACCTTGCCGCTGCTGATACAAGGCGTGCAAGCATCTGTGGCAGAGCAGCGTGCTTATGACCTGTTGGCGCGATTGAATATGAGTGATCGTGCTCAGCATGTACCTGGAAAACTATCCGGCGGTGAAGCACAGAGGGTGGCTGTAGCCAGATCTCTATCAACTAAACCCCGGCTGTTATTGGCCGATGAACCGACTGGTAATCTGGATGAACATACAGCTCAGGAAGTGTTTGAATTGTTGCGTCTGTTGTGTAGCGAAGAGCGTGCAGCAGTAGTGATGGTGACGCATAGCAAGCAGATGGCACAGGCCTGTGACCGGGTTTTACGATTGCATGATGGGAAAGTGGTAGACGCTCAGATTTGATATATATTCACAATAATTCATGGGTTTGAGGCTACGTTATTGTATGAAGAGGATGTTTTCTCACGTTGTTTTGATGACAAAAATCTTTGACAGATTAACAGCTTCTGATAATCTCCACATGTTGATTCTAGCAAGGCTAGGTAAAAGTTTGATTTAATACTTCTTTTTTGGGTGAGGGAACGTGACGAAAGCTGAGATTGCCAAAATTGTTCATGAACGTGTTGGATTGACCAAGAAAGAGTCAGCCCAAATCGTTGAATCTGTATTGAGTGTGGTTCGCTCGTCACTTGAAAAAGGTGAGAACGTTAAGCTGTCCGGTTTCGGTCATTTTATTGTGCGTCAGAAACATGCCAGACGCGGCCGTAATCCTAAAACAGGTACAGATATAACTATTGCACCGCGTTCAGTTGTGACGTTCCGTGCCAGCCCGCTGCTCAAACAGAAGTTGATTGGGGTGGATGAATGAACTCTCAACAGGCATTAGTTAAAGCCGGTGTCCAGGTACCGGAGCTTTCAGATAAATTGTTTTTTTCTATTCGGGAAGTTAGTGATGTTTGTGCCGTAGAACCGCATGTATTGCGTTATTGGGAAACCGAGTTTAAACATATCAAACCTGTCAAAAAGAGTGGTAACCGTCGTTTCTATCGTCACCGTGATGTTTACGCTGTGTTGCAAATCAAACACCTGCTTTATGATCTGAATTTCACTATTCGTGGTGCTAAAAAACGTCTGCTTAGTGGTGATCTTGAAGACATCGTTGAAGCAAAAGATAGCCAGGCTGTTCTCAGACAGTTGAAACAAGAGCTACAGGAAGTTCATTCCCTTCTGGTTTAATCTATAGACTCCATGCATGGAGTTCTTTTGAAGCACATCTCTCAATCATTTAAATAATCGGGGCGTAGCGCAGCCTGGTAGCGCACTACACTGGGGGTGTAGTGGTCGGAGGTTCAAATCCTCTCGTCCCGACCATTTTTCTGAGATCCTTTGTTGACCCGACAAGCAAAACCGGACGTTTGTTAACGCGAATTTATCAATTTCCTATGCTCTTATCATCATTAGTTACAGGTAGAAAAGATGGAATATTCATGACCTTATAATGATAGATTGTACTCAGCAAATGCAGCCCGATCAGTAACATAAAAACAGTTGCTAGATTTGCATGCAGAATGTGAGAAACACCAGAAATATAGAATTGCTCACTGATTACCGGCATATGTATCCCAAAAAAGGCCACGCCATAGGGAGATGATTGCAAGTATCCACTTACAGCCATGACACGATTATATACCCACAGAAAGTCAGCAGCATTTTATGGGTGTTGTCGATTCAATCTATCGGGGTAGCTAAAGCAGACTTTATGGTGCTGCAGTGAGAGGCTACTGTTATGTCATCATTTTCATCCCTTATCGCCGAGATTCGTCCCTGCACACTGTGTTCCGACACCCTTCCTTTGGAGGCCAGACCTTTATCGCTTACGTTTTTTTGATGTAATAACCAACCATTTTGAACGTCTAAAGAAACTCAGTAGAGCTTAATACTCACTACAGTAAGGAGACTGAATCATGGCATACGGCAAATCTGAAGAAAGCATCTCAATGCTGACACCAGAGCAATTCCGGGTTACACAACAAAACGGAACTGAAAGACCCGGGACAGGTGAGTTCCTGCACAATAGTGAACCGGGTATCTATGTTGATATCGTGTCGGGCGAACCTCTGTTTGTTTCATCTGATAAATTTGAATCGGGTTGTGGATGGCCGAGTTTTACCAAGCCTGTTGTACCCTCTCATATCAACGCGTTGACTGACACTGACACTGACACTGACTACGGCATGGTTCGCACTGAGGTACGCAGCACGCATGGGGATAGCCATTTGGGACATGTGTTCACTGATGGTCCAGAGGAGAGAGGTGGACTACGTTACTGTATCAACTCTGCCTCATTACGTTTTGTTCACCGTGATGAAATGGAAGCAGAAGGATATGGCGAATATATTGATCAAGTAGAGGAGGTTTAAGATGCCAACAGCACGTGCAGTTCTAGCCGGTGGCTGCTTCTGGGGCATGCAGGATTTGACTCGTAAACTTCAGGGAGTGATATCCACACGCGTGGGTTATACAGGTGGTGACGTTAAATATGCTACCTATCGCAATCATGGTTCACATGCCGAAGGTATTGAGATCACCTTCGACCCCGAAGTGACTTCATACCGCAAGCTGCTGGAGTTCTTCTTTCAGATTCACGATCCGACAACATCAAACCGGCAGGGTAACGACAGGGGTAGCTCCTATCGTTCGGCAATCTACTATGTGGATGAATCACAAAAAGTGGTTGCCCTGGATACGATAGCTGATGTTGAAGCAAGCGGCCTGTGGCCTGAAAAAGTTGTTACCGAGGTCGTTCCCGTGGGTGATTTTTGGGAAGCCGAACCGGAGCATCAGGATTATCTTCTACTCCATCCCGGCGGTTACAGTTGCCATTACCCACGACCGAACTGGGTGCTGCCCAAGCGGTAGTGGGTTAGACTCGATTGATATTCAACTAACTCTATCTGACTGTCCGGCTTTGGCGAAAGCAGTCATTATTATTCCTCTGGCGAAGATCTTCTCTTTGCAATATCCTGACTCCTTAGTCCAACTACTAACGTAGAGCTTGGGCCGGTTTCAGAGGGGGAGGTCAATAATGAATAGAGGAGATATTAGTGCCACATATTATCGTTGAATACCAGGAGGAACTGGCAAATGATTCGGAAATTGATGCTCTCTTGAGGGACATACATCAGTCTATTTCAGATAGTGGTCTGTTTAAAGCTGATCAAATTAGAACGCGCGCTTATCCGTTCCGGGGTTTTACCAACGCAGGCGGAAGTAGTCCTTATATCCATATTCAGGCTCGGATTAAATCTGGCCGGGATGCAGACAATAAAAAACGTCTTGGTGAGGTGATTTTATCAGGTTTAAGCACATTGCAGATTCCTGTTTCAGTCATCACAGTAGAAATAATAGATATGGATCGTAATTCTTATGGTAAGTATCTGCCAAACTGACATTCAGCGTGTTGTGGTTGCCATCTCTTTAAAGAGAATAAGAGAAAATTTAAACAGTTGGTTGTTGAAGAGATTGATGCGTGACACCAATCTGATGAAACGGATCAGGGTCTGTAGGTGACTTTGGCGGTGCAGGTCTCTGAGATTTCGATGCGTGATACGTGCAGGCGATCATTATCGAGTTTGCTGCTCATGGTGTTGTAGAGTTCGCGTGCAACATTCTCACTGGACGGGTTGATCACATCAAAGGGTGCAACATCATTCAGGTTATAGTGATCCCAAGGCTCTAGAGCGGCCTTCAGTTCAGTTTTCATGATTTTGTAGTCAATGCCCAGGCCAAGCTCATCAAGCTCTTCACAGGTGATATAGAGCTTCACATGCCAGTTGTGGCCATGCAGACGGGCGCAGTCACCCGGATAATCACGCAGGCTGTGAGCAGCAGAGAAGTGGGTTTCGATGGATAACTCAAATGTTGCGCTCATTTTTTGGCTCCGGGTAATAACATTGCTGCTGATGCAGTGCGTCCTTCACCAACAAGGATGTTGTAGGTGCGGGCAGCTGCACGGGTGTCCATGCATTCAAAACCAATATGGTGGTCTGCCATGTAGTCTAATATTTCACGATCTGGAAAGGCTGTGGTCCTTCCTGTTCCCAAAATAATAACTTCCGGGGGAGAGGCGAGGATAGTTGCCAGCGACTTCAGGTTCACATCATATAAACATGTGGGGCTCCACGGTGCTTCAATCACGTTCTTGTGGATAATCAGACCGCTGTGATGCCTGTGCTCATTCAGTTTGAGGTAGTCATCGTCATATGCACTGAACAGTAATGTTCCTGCAGGCAGATGGGCGCTGATGTCTCCTTTCATGAGTCTGTTATGGCAACGTGTTTATGAACAATCAACGAAGCAGTTACGGCCGTGCTTCCATCTCTTTGATTTCATCTTCATCGGGTTTGAAACGTCCAGCAAGTGATAACATCACCGGGCTGGCAACATAGATAGATGAATATGTACCCACCAGAATGCCGGCAATCAGAGCAAAGGCGAAATCGTGAATCACTTCACCACCGAGGATGAACAGGGCCATTACCACCAATAAAG
>JAJFLF010000217.1 GCA_021772845.1 Mariprofundus sp. | reverse complement strand
GTCGGCACCCCTGCCGATGCCGATGTGATTTTGATGAACACCTGTTCAGTGCGCGAAAAAGCCGAAGAAAAGGTCTACTCTGAATTGGGGCGTTATAAGAAATTAAAAGATAAACGTCCCGATATGATTATCGGTGTAGGCGGATGCGTTGGCCAACAGGAAGGTGAGCGTATCCAGCAACGCGCACCATATGTCGATATTGTGTTTGGACCGCAGACCTATCACCGTCTGCCCGAGATGGTAAAACAGATTCGCCGTGATCGTGTTTGCCTGACTGAAATTGATATGCCTGAAATCGAAAAATTCGATCATCTGCCCAAAGCAGCGAGCCACGGCATCATCGATTGTGTCACTATTATGGAGGGATGCGATAAATTCTGCACCTTCTGTGTGGTGCCATATACACGTGGACCAGAACTGTCTCGTCCGGTTGCCGATGTATTGGAAGAGTGCGAACAACTGCTGGCCGGTGACGCCATTGAGATCAGCTTATTGGGGCAAAATGTTAATGCATATCGCGGTTTAGGGCCTGACGGCGAAGAGTGGGATTTCACCATGCTGCTATATGCCGTTGCTGAACTCGAAGGATTGAAACGCTTACGTTTCTCCACCAGTCACCCGATGGAAATGACCTCAGAGTTATGTGTAGCCTTTGGTGAAATACCGCAATTGATGCCATATCTGCACCTACCCATTCAATCCGGATCAGATAATCTGTTGAAAGCGATGCATCGCGGTCATGATCGTGAACATTATTTCCGCCTCATTGATGAATTGCGACAACATTGTCCTGATCTGGCTCTGTCATCAGATTTCATTGTTGGATATCCGGGTGAAACCGATGCCGATTTTGAAGATACACTCGATCTGATACGTCGTGTTGGTTATGACTCAGCCTTCTGTTTTAAATATAGCCCGCGTCCAGGCACACCTGCTGGCAAATCAGAAGATGATGTTCCGCTGGAAGTGAAGGATGAGCGCCTGCAAAGGCTCTTTTCGCTAACACGAGAACAGACACGCAATGCCATGCAGCAAGCTGTGGGAAAAACACTGAATGTCCTGGTGGAGAAACCGAGCCGCACTGAAGGTGACATGCAAGGTCGTAGTTCTGATTTCAAAATCGTGCACTTCAAAGGCAATCCACGTCTCATCGGCCAAATCATGCCAGTACGCATCGTTGAAGCTTATGGCCAGTCACTGCGCGGCGAATTGGTTCTTAGCGGTGAATAATACGATCTCAACAGGTTCTCTTATATGACTATCTCATTGCGTCTTGATACGCTGGATCCCGTCTCTTTACGTAACTTATGCGGCGCCGACAACTGGATATTAAACCGTGTAGAACAATTTTTTCAGGTGCGCTTTTTAGGCCAGCCTGGTAATTGGAAAATTGAAGGGGCGCGCCCGGGAGCAGCCAGACAAGCCATTCATCGCCTACAACAACAACTATCACGGCAGGAAAATGCGCTTACCGATGTAGATGTTGAAGGTGTTTTGCGCGATCACGACGCTGATGCTGCAATACAGAGCAATGGCGATGTGGTATCTGATGTGTTGGTCGCAGGCCGGCGACGTATTAGCGGAAAAACGGTTAATCAACGTAGCTATTTAAAAGAGATCCAACAAAAAACACTAACGCTCGCTGTTGGCCCCGCGGGTTCCGGCAAAACATACTTGGCAGTCGCTGCTGCTGTAGCGGCGATGAATAGCAATCAGGTGGAGCGTATTATCCTTACCCGTCCAGCCGTAGAAGCGGGTGAACGACTGGGCTTTTTGCCCGGAGATATGCAGCAAAAAGTCGATCCTTATCTGCGCCCCTTGTACGATGCGATGTCTGATATGTTGGGTGTAGAAAAGATGAATGCCCTGCTGGAGCAAAGTCGCATTGAAGTCGCCCCGCTGGCTTATATGCGTGGCCGCACTCTCAATGATGCATTCGTCATTCTCGATGAAGCGCAAAACACAACGCGTGAACAGATGAAAATGTTTCTCACTCGCCTGGGTTTCGGTTCTAAAATGGTCGTGACTGGAGATGTTACCCAGGTAGATCTGCCTCGCCATCAAAAGAGCGGACTGCTACATGCCCTACAGGTACTCGAGCATGTCAGTGATATTGGCCTATGTCGCTTAAACAGCACTGACGTGGTGCGCCACCAGCTGGTCGAAAAAATTGTTAATGCTTATGAAGATCGTGAAGATGGACCGCCACATGATTGATATTATCATTGATGACGACACCTCTTACCAAGCGCCTGCACGTATTGATGAAGCAGTGCGCGCTGCTTGTGCCAGTGCAGGTTTGAATGCAAAACAGATTGCGTTATGTATTCGTTTTGCCAGTGATCAAAGCATTCATGCGCTGAATCAACAGTGGCGCGCCAAAGATCACGTCACTGATGTGCTTTCATTCCCTATGCAGGAAGCTCCATTCAATGCAGACGAATCACTTGGTGATATTGCGCTGGCGGTACCGTTCATCAATCAGGAAGCAGTGCGCTTAAACCTGCCTGCATCTGATCATTGCCTGCATCTGATCATTCATGCCACATTGCACCTTTTAGGCTTTGATCATATCGATGAAACTGAGGCTCAAGACATGCAAAGGCTCGAGCAACAAGCCATGCATAACATGGGATTGCATGACCCTTATTCAGATAGCGCAGATAAAGAGAACAGTAATAAACCGACAACGTGCGAGGATACGACACACCTATGAGTGCATTTCAAAGCTGGATGAAAAGCATACGCAAACAGATGATCGACCACATTCGTCCGGGTCGTGATGAGCAAGAGCTATTGGCTGTATTGGGCCGCGCTGAAGCAGTGCAATCGGACGCTCAACGCAGCATGTTGGAACAGTTGATCGAGTTCCATGATACACGCGTTCGTGAAGTGATGATCCCACGCTCGGCAATTCATGCGGTTGAAGCTAAAGATAGCCTTGCTGAGATTGAACAGGTGATGCTCACACATGGTATCAGCCGTCTGCCGGTGATGGATGGTGATATCGACCACGTACTTGGCGTCGTGCATGTGCAGGATATTGTAAAAGCACGTATCAGTGGTGAAACACCTGCTTTAGCAGCACTGCTACACCCCTGTTTACGCGTTCTCGAACTGGAACAGGTATCTGGTCTACTATCTGAGATGCGAGAACACTCATGCCGAATCGCCATCGTATTGGATGAATATGGTGGCACGGCTGGGCTTATTACACTGGCTGATCTGGTCGTCGAAATTATCGGCGATATCGGCGAAGATGGTGAAGAAGAAGAGAGTGAACTCGAAACGCTTGCTGACGGCAGTTATATGGCACTGGCACGCATGCATATCGAAGAGTTAGCCGAAGGACTGGATGTAGAATTGCCACAGGGTGATTATGATACGGTCGGTGGATGGCTGACTGCCCATCTTGGGCGTATTCCTAAAATTGGCGAACAGGTCAAAGTGCAAGGATTTCAAATTCATATCATTGAAGCTGACCCACGCCGCATCAGCAAAGTACGTATTCAGCGTCTGACCAATCAGGCCAGATCTAACAAGCTTATATCTGACCAGATAAAATCAGATTCGCAGCAGTCAGATCACGACACCAAAGCATCACTCTAATGTTCGAAAGCCGGAAGTTTTACGCTTCTATATCATTGATTCTCGGCGCATTGATGCCGTTCACCTTCTCTCCTTTCGACTATACATGGCTGGCAATACCTGCTCTGACTGGCTGGTTATGGCTTATCAGCCGCGGGCAGCATGTCCTCATCACGGGTTTTGCATTTGGTTTGGGCTGGTTCGCATGCGGGGCATGGTGGGTGGCACCAACGCTGCACACCTACGGGCATCTACCGTGGATTGCCGCAATCTTTTGCGTTCTACTACTCGGTGCAGTCTTGGCGCTGTTTCCCATGTTATGGGCCTGGCTAACGTGGCGCATTAGCAAAGGGGGGGCTTGGCTGCTGTTGGTATTCCCTGCTGTTGCCGTGATTGAAGAGTGGTTAAGAGGACATCTGCTTACAGGACTGCCGTGGACAGCACTTGGCAATCTACTGCTCGATACGCCAGCTATTGGCTGGGCCGCCTGGTTCGGTGTGTATGGTTTAGCGCTTCTGCCTGCCATGTTGGCAGCATCCATCGTTTTGCTTATTCCACACTCTTACTCGGAATCTGACTCGCCAAATCCATCCGGGCGCACATATAATCAACGTATCGGAGCAATGGGATTAAGCATCACACTACTGCTCTTTGTATGCGCTCCAAATCCGTCAACTGCAGACGGTACGCAGCATTCGGTGGCGCTGGTACAAGGTAATATTCCACAAGACCAAAAATGGGATGCGGCGTTTGTCGGTGAAACCATGCACCGCTATGGATCACTTTCATCAGACGTGGCAGAAGATGTTGATATTATTATATGGCCGGAAGCTGCGATTCCTTTTTTCCTTGAACGCGCTCCGGGCTGGAACCGGTGGTTAAACGAACAAATTCAGGGCTGGCATACACCTCTACTGTATGGTGGTCTCAAATTGATGGGGAAACGTGCCGCACAGAATGGTCTGTTTGCCCATGACCCCGATCTTTCTGAACAGCCATTTGCCGGTAAACACCATCTTGTTCCGTTCGGTGAATATGTACCGTCATGGATTCCTTTTTTGCATACCCTGGTACCCGAAATTGCCGACTTCAAACCTGCTAATGATGCAGGCGTGGTACAAGCCCGCAACATCTCCTACGGCTCCTTGATCTGTTACGAATCACTGTTTCCAGAAGAAGCCAGAGGCAGAGTGCTGGCAGGAGCCGAGGTACTTGTGAATGTCACCAACGATGCCTGGTATGCTAAAACACCGGCAGCATGGCAGCATTTTCAGGCGGCCCGCATGCGTGCAGTGGAGACAGGGCGCTATGTCCTGCGTGCTGCCAATACGGGCGTTACCGCCATCATTCAGCCCAACGGCGTAGTGAGCCAGCAACTAGCATGGTGGACTCCAGCCGTCTTGCAGGGCGCATTTGTCAGTTCCAATATGATTACACCTTATGTACGCTGGGGTGACTGGCCATTGATCATTATTTTCATGATGCTGTTCATACCAGTATTCATCAATCGTTCGCGTTAAGGAGAAGAGATGAGAGGAGAACAGGTATGTGTGCTGGGAGCAGGTTCATGGGGCACCGCGCTAGCTCTGGTTCTGGCACGTTCTGGAAAACGGCAGGTTCGTCTGTATACACGCGAACAGGAACAGGTCACCCACATCGAAAAAACACGAGAAAACAGTGATTATCTTCCCGGCATTATCCTGCCCGATAATATTCAACTCACATCCAACCTTGAAGCTGCGATCAGCGATATCGATGCCTGCATTTATGCCTTGCCATGTATCGCCGTAGATGATTATTTACCGCACCTGACTAACGGTAATTATCCGGTCATTGCGGCATGCAAAGGACTACATCCAGATCATATGACACGCAATGATGAAATGCTGGCGCAATATATTGATCGTTCACGCATCGCCATATTGTCCGGTCCATCATTTGCTATCGAAGTCGCACAAAATCAGCCCACCGCTATCACCATGGCGGCTGAGACACTGGAGCTGGCGCAGCAGGCAGCCACCTTTTTCGATGACACCAACTTCCGAATATACCTCAGTGATGATGTGATCGGTGTTGCCATGGGTGGGGCGCTGAAAAATGTCATCGCCATCGCCGCTGGTATGGCTGATGGACTGGGCTTTGGTCACAATGCAGTAGCTGCGACCGTTACCCGTGGTTTAGCAGAAATTGCCCGTTTAACCCAGGCCTGTGGTGGGCGTACAGAAACGCTGATGGGGCTTTCCGGCTTGGGCGATCTTGTGCTCACCTGCACAGGAAACTTATCCCGCAATCGGCGCTTCGGCATTGCCATCGCACAAGGAAAAACTATCGCTGAAGCAAAAATTGAAATCGGGCAGGTAGTTGAAGGTGTAAGAACTGCACAGGCTGTGGCCCTCATGTCCAAAAAGCTGGATGTCGAATTGCCATTAATGCAAAGTGTAAATCAGATTCTGGATGGAAATCTGGATATTCAGCTTGCTCTGGCACAACTATTATCACGACCTGAGCGTCCTGAATAACTATGGATGAGAACGATAACCAGGATCTCTTTGCAGAGGCCATGGGAAAAGTAAAACCGCTTCAGAATAGTGACAAAATCCACACTGAAAAAAATAAGGCTAAAGCGAAACAACGTCTCAACACAATACAACGCACACAACAGCTACCCCCGAGTAGAGCTCACGTTTCGCGCACCGCGCAGGCGAGACGTGATGAGCCCGGGTCACTGATTGCCGATGGCATCTCAAGG
The DNA here is from genome assembly GCA_021772845.1 of Mariprofundus sp. Taxonomy (GTDB): domain Bacteria; phylum Pseudomonadota; class Zetaproteobacteria; order Mariprofundales; family Mariprofundaceae; genus Mariprofundus. The sequence goes on along the minus strand of JAJFLF010000217.1, from coordinate 7,445 downwards.
GAGACCATTAAACGCCTGGCTGCCGGACGCCCTGCTATCGGAGTGAGCTTTGATCTGCACGGTATGACACGTGATGCGGCTATAGATCTGTTGCATGATGGTCTACAGCAGGCTATCGCTGAAGGGATTCGAGCTCTCTGTATTGTGCATGGGCGAGGACTGCATTCACAAGGTAAACCGGTATTAAAACAGGCCGTCTATCACTACTTAAGCGAAGGCCCTTTAGCACACATGGTATTGGCAGTGATTCCGCAACCGAACAGTGGTGGTGGTGCTTGTCTGATACTCTTGCGACCCCAGCACAAACAATAATGCCCGCCACAGCTCATCAATTCTGATGAACTGTGGCGGGCATTACATAACTGTTTCTATTGAAACAAAAGCTCTCTGTTAGTGTGAACAGCCCGCTGTATGCACATGACCGTGTTCAAGTTCATCTTCAGATGCGTCACGCACTTCTGCAACTGCAACATCAAAATGCAAACGCTCACCAGCTAAGGGATGATTGCCATCAATGGTAACATCATCACCATCGACTGCCGCAATACGAATCACTTCTACCCCCTGCTCAGTCTGAGCCTGGAACTCCATGCCAACTTCAATTTTTTCAACACCCTGGAACATACTACTTGGCACAACTTGCGTAAGTGACTTGTTATATTCACCATACGCTTCAGCCGCATCAATGCTCACCTGCAAAGCGTCATCCGCAACTTTACCTTCCAGCGCTTTTTCCAGACCGGGAATAATATTCTGAGATCCGTGCAGATAAACCAGTGGCTCTGCGCCTTCCGAGGAATCGATCACGGTGCCTGCATCATTTTTCAATGTATAATGGATGGATACCACTCTATTTTTGGCAATCTGCATGTGCTTCTCCTGAAATAAATCAAATAATTGCTGAACACTCGCAAACAAAAAGAGGCAAACAAGTTTACCACACTATGCCTCTACATCTTACCCTTATCGACGGACAACACCTGGGACAATAAACGGCTAACCGATTCAACATGGTAAGGTTTACCCAGCACTCCATCACAGCTCACACTGGAATCATCCAGCCCTAGTCCATCCTTATGATAACCACTGATAAGTATCACTGGTATCTTCGCATTCAACGTTTTGATCTGTTTACACAACTCAACACCACCCATAAGTGGCATCACAACGTCACTGATAACAAGGTCAAACTCGGAGGTATGCTGTTTAAACAGTGCCAAAGCATCCACACCGTTATTTGCAATCAACACGCGATAACCCAGTGATTCAAGAATTTCTTTCCCCACTTCCAGTAAAATAAGCTCATCATCAACCAAAAGAATCTGCTCTCCATGACCAGCATATTGAGGCTGCTGAGAACGATCCATCAGATTTTGTAATTCACCAGTCAATGGCAGGTATACCCGGAAAATAGTGCCCTTATCTACAACCGAATCTACCTCAATCCAGCCACCATGAGACTCTACGGTACCAAGTGACATGGAGAGTCCGAGTCCCGTACCTTTGCCTACTTCCTTGGTAGTAAAAAAGGGATCAAAGATCTGTTCAAGGTTTGCTTCAGCGATGCCACTGCCATGATCTTCCACGCTCAAACATGCGACGTACTCCACACCCAGTTCAGGGTATTCTTTTTTCATCGTATCATCGACGCCACAGCGCTCCAGTTTCACTGAAACCTGTCTGTTTGAAGCCGAAGCCAGCGCATCACGGGCATTCACCAACAGATTCACAAACACTTGCTGCAGTGCCGAATCATTCGCGTATACACACATCTCTTCATCACTGAGATCAACATCAAAACTTATATCAGCAGGCAGGCCAGGTTTAATCATAGCGTAGGCATCTTCGATACTGGAACTTAAATTGATCGTTTCCTTTTTATCCATGCCTTTATGGGCAAAAGCCAGGAGTTGCTTCACCATATCCGCAGCCCGGGAGGATGCGTGCTCCATCTTATCCAGGTGTGGTAATATTTCGGGCTGAGCATTCGATTTACTTCTGGCCAAATACAAATGCCCAAGCATGCCTGCCAGCAAATTATTGAAGTTATGCGCAATGCCGCCGACCAGAGAGCCCAGAGACTCCATTTTTTGAGCATGTCGATAGTGTGTCTCAACGCGGTGTTGCTCGGTCATATCTACGGCCAGTCCAATCATCCCAATAAATTTACCGCTGCCGGATAGCTGTTTTACCATAATCACATGCATATCATGCACAAGCTCACCCACTCTTACTTTACAGATGGCCTCACTACTTTCATTCCAATCTGGCAGCTCTGAGCTCTGGCCACCAGTTTCAAGCACTATCAACTCATTAAGCAAGCGTCCTTCCGGTTTTTTCACATGCAACATATTTCGCATTGATCTGTTGGTGAAAATCAACCGCCCTGCATCATCCGTTTTCCAAATCCAGATAGGAGCAGCGTTGGTAATCGTCAGCAGTGTCTGGCGCTCCAGCTGCAGTTTTTCTGCTTTCATTTGTAAACGCCGACTCATGCTGTGCAGGCTGCGGCCAACCATATCAATAGCATCAGTCACTTGCCGGGGTGCGGGGTAGACATCACCGATCTGTAATTTCTCCAGATCATCTTTCATGCTGTTCAGCCGAATCACAACATCACCAATCAAACGGCCATACAAAAACCACCAGGCCGAAACACCAAACAACAGCGCCAAAGCCAGCCACATAAAGAAACTATAATTAGCACTACGCATGGCCTGATTATCCAGGCCAACAGTAAATGTCACATCTTGACCGCTGTTCAATTCCGTTCCCAATGCGATCTGCTGGGCGGAATCAAAAGTAAATGTGAAATCGGTTGTCAGTAGTTCGACATGATTCACAAACAATCTTATCGCAGCGCTATCTCCTCTGGCCTGAAGCAGAGCCAACAAAGAGTCTTTATTCATCAAATCACCAAGGGTGACATAGCCCATAATCTCTTTGCCATAAATCACAGGTGCCTGAACCACAAACATCAAACCCTCTTTACTGGGCAAGAAACCACGCAAAGGTTTATTCCTTAGATTTGCAGGTATGCCATGATAGTTCAGGCCATGACGTGCGACCAGCACACTTTTTGCATCGTAAAGCAGAAACAGGTCATGATTCAACTGATCCAGCAACTGTTTTGGCAAGGGCAGTGTGCTGGCATTGTTTTCCATTTCAGCCTGCAGCAAACGATCCATTAATGCTTCATTATTGCGCAACAGCTCAACCTCATTATCGATCACGCCCTGTTTACCATGAAACGTTGCAGCAAGGCCTCCTGATATCATCAGCGACTGGTGCTCAAGCTGTTGCTTAACATCCTGTTGATGGGTGAACAATAGAACCAAAAAAAGCACTACAGTCAACGATGTAACAGCGATATTGATAAGCTTCGCTTTTGCAGAAAGACTCAAACCGACAAGAAAATCAATCATAGAGCCTGGCTCCCAGCTGCAATGAACGTGGTAATTGCAAACGGTTCCATTTTACTGTTGTGCGGTTTAATACCAGCTGATTGTGCCTTGGGTATTCAACCTGCTCGACCGCATCGCCATCAAGGATACTATTTGCCATGGCTGCTGCTTGCCGACCAATGTCGGGAGCATCATGTCTAAAACTCGCCAATCCCCCCAACTTCACAAACAATCCTGTTGGCACCAATAGAGGCACCCGATGTTCACGACTGAGCTCAACCAGACGACGAAATGATCTTGCTGTAATGGCTATCCGGTCAGGCAATAAAATGATGGCATCACTGTTTGCAACCAGGCGATTGATGGCTTCATGACGATCAAGAGCGCCATCCACAGACACAACATTCAGGCTAAGCCCCTCTTTTTCTACCGCCTGCTGCAAACGCTGCATGGCAAACGTATGCTGCATCTTATCGCTACTTAATGTACCGATACGTTGGGCATTTATATGCAAATCAGCCAACATATCCAACATCAGGGCGGGGTTCTGATTCAGGATCACCCCCTGGCTATTTTTTGCCTGTAACAGTGCGTCGTCCGGATTCATCACCATAAAATAGACAATGGGAATATCTTCGATATGACGCGTGGCAAAATGCGCTGCTGTTGTACCAACGGCGGCAATCAAATCCGGTGCAATTTTCCGAATTGTCATCAACAGGCCATCATGGTCATCATTTTCAGCCAAACAAAACTGAATCACTTTTGCATCTAACTCCGCTTCAAAACCACGCATGGAATCATCATAAGAACAGCAATTTATGCTGTTAATAATAAACACACTTCGGGCACTGGCTACCTGAGCACAGATTGTAAACGCTAGCAGCAAGGCACTGAATGCAATCGCCGACTTCACTAAAAACCCGCCGTCAACGCGGATATAAATCGATGATCATGTCGCCTTGGAACGGAAAAGGTAGTTGCTGAATATGAGGTCTTGAGAATAAAGAATTTACCCAAATAGAGGTTCATACCAACGCTGTAACGATGACGCTCATCAATAACAGGTACCACCGCTCCGATCGTATCAGCATATCGGTTACGCAAACGATCAAAACGCACAACCGGTTCATACAAGCGCCATCGGTATGCCGCCTGGGTAAACCAGCTGTAATTATGGTATTTTCCTAATGCCATCTCCTGAGCTGCCAGAGCCCATTCTGCACGCAGATCCAAACCATTATAGTGATACCAGATATCACTGCCTACCATATTCAGATTCAGCGTCGCGTTTGGATTCCATGCACCATGGTAAGCCGACAGACCAAGCTCAAAATGATGTTGACCATCATTGGCCAACACACCCACTCTACCACCCGTGACACGATTCGAATTAAAACGACTGACCAGCTGATGGCTCATATCACTAATTCGAGTGGTGTTTTTAAGCACGCCATTATCATCTGGCACCGCTTCCAGCCCATTACTCATATAGACGGCATAATTCAATTGCCAGGCAGGAGAGATATCTGCATCACCATGCAGCTGTACACCCAATTGAGTCCAGGGAGCAGGCACAATCTCTTCACTCAAGAAAGGGCGCTCAATCATCTTGGAGTCATAATCCGAATGCAGTGATTCATTATAGACACCAAATGGCGTCAAAAATGCCCCGAAACGTAGCCTGAACCACTCTTTAAATTCATAATCAGCATAAGCGTATTTAATCACGAACTGATGATTAAATACGCCAGTATCATCGATTTTCAAACCCTGACGCACGGGATTCTTGGTGATCAACTCTTTTATCTGCAGACCCAGTTTGACATCCAATACCGAAGTTGGTTCAAAACTAAAATCGAGATTGAAATCACTGAGCCGAAAGGTATCAGTAAAACCCTGATTAAATTGCTGATTGGGGTTATTGCTACTACCGGCTTCAAAGCGCAAAGCTGTATTACCATTGATATTAAAGGTATTCAGCCAACCCGGCCAACTCTCTTTCTCTTCACCAGAGGCAAACACCTCGGCATCACTAAAGAGCACCTCATCATCACTGATGTTTTTGGCAGATTTTGCTGTAGCTGCTTTTGTTGATGGGCTTTGCTCTGCTTTAGGCGAATTTGGTTCTACAGCTTCAGAACTACGACTAAGCTCTGATTGTTGTAACTCCTGCTGTTTAATCACTTGATCAATCTTGTTTCGCATGAGATCAATTTGATCCTGTTTCTGCTGCACTTCATCCTGCAACGCCTGAATCTGCCGTTGCATCGATTGCAACTGACCAAGCACGTCTTCAGCGATTACAGGTGTTGCCATCATCAGTAGCAGCAACACAAAAGTGCTACTCAAGCAGTAATTTTTGATCAACCCGGCCCCCCAAGTGACTAACTGGTGATCACATTAATCGCAAGCATACTAAAGCGCAATAGTACTAAAATATTTATGACTATAGTCGCATCAATGCAACGACTAACAAATCACTTCATCTTAAACAGACAATACAGTAACGTTTTGGCATCTTATCTGCTTATACCTTATTCAAAAGGGCACGCATGAGTTGTTTTGTATTTACCCTATCAAGCAAATCATTCAAAGCGTTGTTTTAACAACTGAATACGCTGCAAGTATGTCCATAAATTGACACTTGGCCTGCACACAGCTCGCCAAAGAACATGGGAGGTCGTTATGCTCAAAACAATACAAGGATGGTGGCGCAGAGAAGAGGGCACCCAGCAAAAACCTGAACTCACACTTGCGATTACCAAGCTGATGGTCGGCATGATGGCGATGGATGGAAAAATAGATGATGATGAGCATGCAGAGATCGTAAAAATGTTAGGTGAGCAATTTGAGCTCACAGCTGAAGAGAGCTCAAATCTGATTGAACAAGCCAACGACACCAGCCGCTCTGACCTGCGCATTGATAAGGTAGTGGAGCAGGTGACTGATCAATATAATGTTGAAGAACGTGCCGCCATGCTTGCCAAGCTTTGGCGTGTTGCGATGGCTGATGGCAATATCGCATTTCTAGAAGAGCAGTATATTAATCGCATTTCAGGACTGATCGGTGTACCTCCTGATGCATTGGCTGAACTTAAAGAGAAGCAGGAAAACAAGTATCCGGAGCTGGATCAATCCGACCGCTTTCAGCACCCGGCCCCGGTAGACAACTGATCCTGAACCAGCTCACTCTTACTGCGTTATGTTGGTTCGATAAACAGTAGAGGGACATCATAGGCAGTGATATTCAAAGCTGCCATCTCTTCCCTCAGATGTTTTCGTGTCAATGGAATTTCATCCAGAAACTGTGTTTTACCATCGCGGTAAGACAAACGCGCAAAAATACCGATCGCTTTGATATGGCGCTGCAAGGCAGTTAAACGCAAAGCATCATGCCAGCTATCGAATCCATCGAAATGTATCGCGTATTGGGCAGGCAGCGTTTCGAAAAACGTCCGACTCCAATGCAGGCGTTCATGTTCAGGGTAATCCTGATAACAATCATATAACAGGGATGCCAAATCATAGGTAACAGACCCCATCACAGCATCCTGATAATCGATCTGACCAAGTGGAACACCCGACTCTGGCAACATCAGATTACGACTATGGTAATCCAGATGCACCGGTACACGAGGCAGTGCCTCAAGCTTGTTCAATGACTCTGTAATTGCCGCATGAAAAGCATCCCGTTCTGTATCACTCGGGGATTTAGCCGCCACATTGGGCAAATACCAATCCAGGTAGAGATCACATTCACGACGCATGCGGACCACATCAAACAGAGGTAGCTCCATCTCAGGAAGAGAGGCTTGCAGCAGATGCAGTTGAGCTAGGGCATCTTCAAACAATGGAGACATCTCTCCACCTGACTCACGAAAGCTAGCCCAGGTGTGATCTCCAAAGTCTTCCATGAGCAGAAAGCCTAGAACCTGATCTTCGGCTCTTAAGCTTGATACACGCAAGCCTGCCCGTTCAAACCATGCGCGGACGGCCAAAAAAGGTGCGACATCCTCATGCTCTGGTGGTGCATCCATC